>CAZKLK010000048.1:0-11906 GCA_964553535.1 uncultured Nitrospiraceae bacterium | reverse complement strand
ACACGGCAGAGGTGCATCTATACGTCTGCATTTCGCTCATCTCCTTGCTATCTACTCCTCGATGAACAGTTCACTTTTAATTCGTAAAGAGTTCACTGTTAAAATATTCCTAACAGATAATTTTTTAACAGACGCTATCTGATATTATACCAACTAAATCCCGCATCCGGAATTGGCACGACACTTTCCTATACAGTTCCGAAAAAAGAAAGCGCCCTGGACAATTCATGGTGCTCCTTTGCATATTCATGTAACGGGATCTTCTTCAAAACGGATTCCCAGGCCTGTCTAATGCTTCTCGCGCCTGCCGCAGGCCCGTCGGGATGGGAAAAGGTTCCCGTTCCTGAAAGATGCATAAAATCGTAGTGGCCGATCTTCAAGGCGTTAACCGGCGCCTTCCCCGCCCACTGCCCGCCGGAACTCACCGGGAAGGATCTCTTCAAAAAAGAGCCTGTGGAAAGGCATGCGTGCATATTCGAGAGCACCTCATCATCAGACTCGTACAGCTTCCCCTGTATCGCGCCACAGTGAATCTGGTCGGCGCCGCAAAGCCTGAATATTTTTGTAAGAACCGGGAAACTGATGCCGATAAAAGGACTTCTTGCCCAGACAGCCGCAAATGTTCTGTGACAATGAATTGGGACCCGGGTGTATTCGGCAAGCTCGCGCATGGCTTCAATTCCGACAGCGGCAACATTAATCATAACGCACTTCCCGCCGCCCTCAACAACGATATCATGAAGCTCCCTGATTCTGTCCAGCCTGCCGGTAATATTAAACGCGTACATCTTCTTTTCTCCGGTGCGCCTCTCCGCCCTCATCAACACCTTCGTAACCTTTCGGACCCGCTCACTGACAGAATTATAGGCCGCATCAGCAAGCAGCTCATCATCTTTGATAAAATCCAGTCCTCCGGTAAAACCCTCCTCGCATAGTTCCGCAAGTCTTCCAGCCGACAGGCCAACGCACGGCTTAGCGATGCCACCAATAATAGGCCTGTCATATACTTTGAGAATATCTCTGCATCCTTCAATCCCGAACCCCGGTCCGGGAAATTGATTCAGGAAAGAATCGGGAAACTCAATATCTATTACTTTTGCGGCAGTAAGAATATTCATCTCAAAGAGCTCTCCGGCAATTGCGCTGAGGAGATTCGGAATCTTTGCCCCGAAATTGATATGAGGAAAAGCCATGGTAACAAAAGCCGCCTTTATTTCACTTTTACCCGGCACCGGACGGGCAGGCAATTTCTTTTTATGTTTGCCGGGCACGGGCGTCACTTCAACAACTTTCGCGCTGTGCTTTCCCGCAATTTTATCAAAATCTTTTTTAAGCATTTTCCCCGCGCCGATAGATTGAACAGCTGCAACCGTCTCCGCAGCCACTTTCAGGTCAAGAGGCGTCTCAATATAATAGGTGACCATAACATATTTCTGTTTCAGCTTGTCCGGGATCTCATGCATGTTTCACTCCACGCAGTTTAGAAAAGTCTGACCTCAACTATATCACCTTCCTGCACGCCGGATTTCCTCATCGGGATTACGGCGGTGCCATCTCCTCTGGTCAGGGTAGTTATCAGGCCTGATTTCCCAAGCAGTGGAACAGCCCACAACTCGCCGTTTCTCTCTTCAACTGAAACGCCGACATGCTCTTCCCTGCCGGGACTTGATGATATGTTCCTTGATATCCTTGCAAATATGGCCCTTTTTTTCATGTTGATCCCTTGTTCCTCTGCTCCCGACTGGATAGAGAGAACGGGCCTCATGAATATTTCAAAACAAACATGAACTGCGGCGGGATGTCCCGGGAGACCGAAGACCGGTGTGGATCCAGCGATGCCGCCTATTGTCGGCTTTCCGGGTTTCAATGATACCCCATGGAATAAAACCCCGGGACTTCCCAAATCGTTGATTACTTCGGCAGTCATATCTTTGGTTCCCACCGAACTTCCTCCCGTGATCAGAATCATCTCTGAATCCTGCAATGACTGTCCGGCAATTTCCCTGATGATTTCATACCGGTCGCTGAAAATGCCTTTTTTAAAAGCGATGCCGCCCGCGTCCGAAACCAGGCCGGCAAGCGTATAGGAATTAATATCGCGCACTTCGCCGGGCCGAACGGGCGCACCTAAGGGAACAACTTCGTCGCCGGTGGAAATAATTGAAACCCGGGGTCTTTTATAAACCCAAATATCCGTAATGCCAAGGCCTGCAAGAGCGCCAATATCCTGCGGACGCAACCGGCGACCCCGTCTAAATATTCGCTCATCCCTGGTTGCGTCTTCCCCTGCCCGGATGACATTATCGCCGGGCGAGACAGACTTGACTATCTCTATCATTTCCTTATCGAGCTGCTGGATATATTCGAGCATCACGACTGCATCGGCACCCTCCGGAAGCATCCCGCCTGTGGCAATTCTCGCCCCTTCTCCCTTCAGCAGGATAACTTTGGGTTCTTCACCCATTGGTATGTCATCCACAACGGTGAGAAAGGCCGGGAGACTTTCAGTAGCGCCAAAAGTATCCGCGGACCTCACCGCTACGCCGTCGACCGTTGACCTGCTGAATCCCGGGAGATCTTCAGGCGAAAAAACATCTCTTGAAATCACCATGCCATAAGCATTTTCGATAGGAAGGCATACCTCTCCGGGTTGCTTGAAAGGCGCGTACCGCAATAATGCCCGGAGGGCTTCTTCAACCGTGATCAATTCTTCCCTGCCAAGCATGTCACGCATCTGTTTTCTCAGGCATTGAATCTGTTCATCGCTTTGTCCACACCGTCGGCAACAATAATAGAAACGGCGTCAGAAGCGCGCTGAATTGCTTCCTTAATCACCATGATTTCCTCTCTGGAAAACTTTCCGAGGACATACTCTTCAGCTCCTGTCCCGGGCTCCCTGCCGATACCGATCTTCACCCTGATGAAATCGCGTGAACCGATGCTTTGAATGACAGACCCGATCCCCCTGTGTCCTCCTGACGACCCGGTTTTCCGAATCCGCAGTTTGCCGGTTTCCATATCCATATCGTCATGAATTACGACAAGGCGCTCTGGCCGGACGCGAATCTTTCGGCAGATAGCCTGAACGACCTGCCCGCTCAAATTCATATAAAGAAGGGGCTCTGCGAGGAACACCTTCTGTTCCCCGATAGAGCCCCTCCCGATTCTGTATCCGGACTCTCTTTCCGTAAGAACTATCCCGTATTTGCCGGCAACCGCCTCCGCCGCCATAAACCCGATATTATGCCTGGTTTTGGCATATTTCCTCCCCGGATTCCCCAATCCTACTATAAGCCACGTCGATGCGCCGCTTTGATTCACTGGTTGAAAGCTCGATCAGCGTCCATCCGTAAAGACCGGTCTCATGAAAAAGCTGTTATTCCCGCGCCCGTCACAGCAATCCCGCCGGCGGATAAGACGGGGCCAAGTTTCCATTCAAAAACATTCCGGATTCCGCCGTCAAGTCGTGGACCAACGCTATGAAATTCCAATCCGCTGAGGGCTCTATTTGGCCGCCTCCGCTTCCTCTTCCTTCTTGCCTTTCTTTATGACTTCGGGTTCAGCAACCTCGGCAGCGGGAACTTCAGCGGCGGCGACTTCAACGGCTGGAGCAATAATATTCGCTATAACCTCTGACGGGTCTGTATGGATCTTTACATCTTCGCCGAGTTTAATATCGCTGACATGGAGAGACTGGCCTATTTCGAGGCCCGATATATCAATCTTGATGTGCCCGGGTATTTTATCCGGCAGACACTCCACTTCGATCTCTCTGAGAAGGTTCTGCAGGATACCTTTATCCCGCTTTACCCCGATAGGTTCTCCAGTCGTCGCAACATGCACGCTAACCCTCACTTTCTCTGTCAGCGATACCTCAAAGAAGTCGACATGAAGCAATTCCCTCATAGCGGGATCGACCTGATACTCCTTGACCAAAGCAAGTTTATCCTCTCCTTCAGCAAATCTCAGGTTGACCATAACCCGTTCACCCGCGGTCGAATTAATGAACTGTGCAATTTCTTTCTTGGAAATCTTTATTGGAAGAGAATTTCCTCCCCGATAAAGAATGGCGGGGATCATCAGAGCCCTCCGCAGAGAGCGGGCCGCGCCCTTTCCTTTTTCTGACCTACTCTGAACATTAAGGGTCGTCCTTTCCATTGTGCTCATTTCCTCCCTTACGCAAACAGCGAACTTATTGAAGATTCCTCATGGATTCTTTTGATCGCCTCCCCTATCAGAGGCGCTATGCTGAGAACAGTCAGTTTTCTGCAGCGTTCCGTCTTGCTGTTCATCGGAATGGTATTGGTCACGATCAGCTCCTCGATGACCGAATTATTTACTTTATCCACCGCGCTGTCAGAGAGTACAGCATGAGTGCACGCCGCTACCACCCGTCTCACTCCTTTGTCCTTTAACGCGGCGGCCGCCTGTATGATTGTGCCCCCGGTATCGATCATATCGTCCAGAATAATAGTATCCTTGTTTTCGACATCTCCGATAACGTTCATGATCTGTGATATGTTCGCCGCTTCACGCCTTTTATCAATAATGGCAATCGAACACTCCAGTTTTTTTGCAAAAGACCGCGCCCTCTCAACCCCGCCGGCATCCGGAGAAACAATCACAAGTTTCTCAAAGGAAAATTTTTTCCGAATGTAGTCCAGAAGCACCGGTGACGCGTATAGATTGTCGACCGGAATATTAAAAAAGCCCTGAATCTGAGCCGCGTGAAGATCCATAGTGAGAATCCTGTTTATCCCAGCGGCGGTGATAATATCGGCGACAAGCTTAGCGGATATCGGGACGCGTGGCTGAACCTTTCTGTCCTGTCGCGCATACCCGTAATAGGGGATAACAGCGGTTACCCTGCTTGCTGATGCCCTTTTCAATGCGTCGACCATAAGAAGAATCTCCATGATATGCGTGTTAACCGGCATGCAGGTAGGCTGCATAACAAATACGTCACAGCCCCTGACATTCTCATTGATCTGCACCATGATCTCTCCGTCACTAAATTCAGTAACAGTGGCATCGCCGACAGGAATATTAAGACACCCCGCAATCTCCTGCGCCAGCGATCTGTGCGCGCTCCCCGTGAACAACTTTACCCCTTCCGGCATTTCCCCTCCCTGTCAGTATTCAGCTATCAGCCCGCTATCTTCAGCATTCCGAAACATCCGAAAACGCAATTCTAATATCTGCTCTCTGGCTGGGGCGGGAGGATTCGAACCTCCAGATGGGAGATCCAAAGTCTCCTGACTTGCCGTTTGTCGACGCCCCAACATCAATTATTGCAATCCGTCAGACACTTTGTGATGTTGATGACCGCCATAAACATATCCGCGAATTTTCAGGCGCATAAAGCCGCGCCTGAGGCATTCAGCCGGCTCCGGGACTCGCAACGCGCCTAATCCCATGAAGAATTCGCTTCCCGTCTTCGCCGGAATGAAAGAACAAAAATTACCGCTGATCCGCGGCGGTCAACAGATATTAATGCTTCTACACAAGTGTCTGCGCAATCCTGCACCAATGCGGATTCATCACCTCACGCGCTCTTTCCGCCTCCTGCAAGCTTCTGAAAACACCATACACCGTCGGGCCGCTGCCGCTCATTAATGAGGCTTCAGCTCCCGCTTCAATGAGCTCTTGCTTTATCTTTCCGACAGCAGGACACCTTCTAACAATAACTGCCTCAAAATCGTTGAAGAGCAGATTAGCAAGAGACAGGAAATCCTGCTTTCGCAGAGCCCGACAGAACAGTTTAATATCGACCGGCTTTTTTGTCAATGCACGATTACGGCACTCATCATAAGCATTATACGCCCATGCCGTCGATATGTTCATTTCCGGTTTCACGAGGAGAATAGTAAATGAGGATTCCACTTTCAGGGGGCGCACGACGTCACCCCTGGCTTCAACTAATGCGGCTGGAGCATGAAAAAAAAAGGGGATATCAGACCCCAGGCGGGCGCCGATAGAGATGAGTTCACCCTGTTTCAATCCGAGGTCCCACAGCGTATTGAGACCGTAAAGCGTCCACGCCGCGTCGCTGCTTCCCCCGCCAAGGCCGGCGCCCGACGGTATCTGCTTCTTCACTGTTATCCGCGCGCCTTTTCCGAAGGAAACGGACTGCTTCAGCAAAGAGGCCGCCTTGTATATAAGATTATCGCAGGCGGGAATATCCATCTCGCTTTCGACAGTTATTGAGTCGGCGTGTTCAAAAATGAGCTCGTCAAAGAGGCTGACGCACTGCATAAGGCTCATAATGTCATGGTAACCGTCTTTTCTTTTCCGCAGAATCTGAAGAAACCAGTTAATCTTTGCGGGTGCTTTTAATGATAGCGTCTTGCTCTGAAGGCCGGTTGAAAAATCAACAGACTCCGGAGAGGGAACATCACTTCTTTTTTCCGGTCTGATCATCTCCGCGTCCGGCTTCTTTAATTTTTTCCATGACCCGTTCTCTCAGGGTTCCGTCTTCACCCTTCTCATGGAAAATAACAGATTGTTCCCAGTATCCCCGGGCTTTCTCCCTTTCTCCAAGCCTGTAATAGACGTCGCCTATGTGTTCCAGTATCGTCGGGTCATCTCTCACAATTTCAGCCGCTTTCAGAAGCATCTCCAGAGCCTCGGGATGCCTGCCCAATTTATAGTAGACCCATCCAAGGCTGTCCATTATATGACCGCTCTGGGGTTTCAGTTCAAAAGCCTTCTGTATAAGATCGAGCGCTTCTTCAAGGTTGATGCCTTTATCGGCGTAACTGTATCCGAGATAATTGAGGGCCTCAGCATGCCGTGGATTGACGTCAATGACTCTCCTGAGGCAGTTTTCCATTTCATCGAATCTGTCCGTCTTCTCAAAGATAACGGCGAGATTAAACAGCAGGTCTTCATCGTCCGGGAAACGCTCCACGGCATCCTTTAAAATAACCTCTGCGTCCGCATATTCCTCCTTATGGATATACGCCGAAGAAAGGTGCAGATAAATCTCGGGCTTCTCCCGCTCAAAACTCAGCAATTCCCTATAGGCCGCTATTGCTTCATCAACCCTGTCAAGCTGCGAATACAGAAGACCAAGATAGAGAAATGCGCTCACGTTCCCCGGATCCTGTGAAATAATTTTTTTCAACTCAACAATCGCTTCTTCCGTTCTTTCAAGCCCACCGAGGCTGACCGCCAGGTAGTAGCGAATAGGAATATTTTGAGGCCTCGCTTCAAGGACGATTCTGAATTCATCGACCGCCTTGTCATACTGTTTGTCATCCAGGTACAGGATACCCAGGTTGACGTGCGCGTCGATATTCACGGGAATCTGGGAACTGATCGCTTTGTACTGCTCAATCGCTCTGTCGGTTTCCTTCTGCCTGAAATAGATCTGTGCAAGTCTTTCACGCGCCTGAAGGTTGCGGGGGTTTATCTCAACAGCCTTGTCGTAATATCCCTTCGCATCCTCCCATTTGCCGTTCATTTCCGCTATGAGCCCGAGATTGAAATAAGCCGCGTCAAAGTTGGGTTTCTGAGCCAGCGCCCTGTGAAAATATTCGGAAGCGTTTTTGCTGTCGCCCGCCTCGAGATAGAGAGAGCCAAGATAGAAGTTTGCCATGGCGTTGCCGGGATCTTTGCCGGTCAAATCTTTCAGTATCTCAAGAGCTTTCTCGTGCTCCTTGATTGAAGCGTAAAGGAGACTGAGAAATATTGATGCCTCGCGGTGATCGGGCTGTATAGCAAGGAGCCTTTCGAATGCTCTAATAGCATTTGCAGATCTCTTCTGGCTGTTGTAGAGCTGTCCGAGGAGCATCAGCGCAGGAATGTTGTCGGGCTCCCGATCAATAATCCGCTCAGCCTCAGAAATCGCCTCCCCGATTCTTCCGGTCCTTAAAAGCAAATAACTGATCTGCAGTTGAAGCGAAGAAGACAGCGGATCTTTTTCAATAGCCTGCTCATAGTATTTTAGAGCTTCTTCCCATTTCCCGTCCCTTTCCGCGATAGCGCCAAGAAGGAAAAGATAATAGGATTCCTCCGTCGGCTCCGGCTCTCCTGTGGTTGTTTTCACCTTCTGTGTCGCGCATGACGTCGCCAAGAGCAGGAAACACAATAGCAGCAATGGGAACCATTTCAAAGGCATGTTCAAATTATGACACAAAGATTAGACTGTTCACAATGTGATAGAATTCAAAATGGATTTATATGATGTTGTTTTCCCGGTCAATATTGGCGCGTTAACCTACCGTTGTCCCGCAGAACTTTCCGGAATCGTCAAACCGGGCATGATTATCAGCGCGCATCTTAAAAACTCGGTCACAAAAGGCGTCATCCTGAGGAAAGCGTCCGGGAAACCACCCGGGGTCATTAAAGATATCATGGAAGCGCACACCGCCGCTCCGGTCATGAGCGGCAGTCTGATCCGCCTTTTGGACTGGATGTCGGATTACTATATCGCCGAGCGGGGGATTGTCCTGAAACATATCCTCCCGCGGGAACTGCTTTCACGGGCGAACCCGAGGAAATCAGTACGGATCAATCCCATGCCGATTGACGCTGCACAGATTCCCGATAATTCCATCAGCAGCCTGTCAGCCGATAACGATCTTGCAGCCGCGGTCGCAGCGTCAATCGGCGATCCGGCATACAGAACATTTCTGCTTCATGCCCCGTCGTCTGATTACGCGCACGCTTTCCTCATGAAAACCATCGCTGACGCAGGGCAATGCATTATCCTTGTGCCGGAGATAACGTTGTTGAAAAGTATCTATGCCCGATTGCATGAACTATTCGGCCGGAGGCTCTGCCTTTTCCACAGCGAACTCCGCAGGGACGAACGCCGCCGCTCCCTGGAGCAAATTCTGTCCGCGCAGTCTGACATCATCTTGGGTACGCGGTCGGCTGTATTTGCCCCTCTGAAAAAAGTCTCGTTCATCGCGGTTCTCGACGAGCATAACACGTCATACAAACAGGAATGCAGCCCTTGTTACAACGGAAGAGATGTCGCAGTCATGCGGGGATTTTTTGAAAAGGCCACCGTCCTGCTTTCATCCGTCAGGCCGTCAGTTGAGTCGTTCTATAATTGCAGGTCCGGGAAATATACCTTATTGAAACCGTCATCCGGCGTTAAAATGCCCGGAGTCAGGGTAATAGATATGCGATATGAAAAACATATCAAGCCATATCTTTCGAAAGCGGCTGTCGAAGCGGCGGCAAAATGCCTGAAGAGTGAAGGCAGGGTCATGTTTGTCATTAACAGGAGGGGATACTCAACGCTTCTTGAATGTCAGGACTGCAATTACGTGGAGGAATGCCCTGATTGCAGAATCCCTCTTGTCTATCACAAACAGGATATGACCATGAAATGTCATTACTGCGGGCATCTGCAATCGAAGATGCCGGAATTGTGCAAGAAGTGCAAGGGTCATAACGTCCAACTGCTCGGAGCCGGGACTCAGCGGGTTCAGGAGGATATCGAACAGATATTCGGCATCAAAGGTGCGCGGCTTGACAGCGACAGAATGCGGAGGCGGTCCGTCCCGGGCGGGGAAACAAGTTCCGCTTTTCTGTCTGAAAATAGAATCGTAATCGGCACAAAACTGATGACCCGGCGACTGAACCGCGATATCACATTTTCCATGGCCGTAATCCTGAACGCCGATAGTCTGCTCAATCTTCCCGATTTCAGATCAGCGGAGAAGGCTTACCAGGAAATCATTGCCGTGATGGAAAAAATTGATCCAGGCGGTAAGGTTTTGATCCAGACGAGAATGCCACAGCATTATATATTCAAAAGCACGAAAAGCAATAATTATGACGATTTTTTTCAGGAGGAATTGCAGAGGCGAAGAGCGCTGCTCTATCCGCCTTTTTCCAGGCTTGTTATAGTCAGGTGTTTCAGCAAAAGAGACCTGTCAAAACAATTATCCGGAAGCATGAGAGAGGCGGGAAAAGATGATGTTGATATCCTCGGCCCTTCCATATTGAAAAACAAGAAGGGAGAATACGAATACAAACTGCTGCTCAGATCGCCAAGCCGCAGGCGCCTTCATGCCGCCGCGAAATCGGTTATCGAGACGTTCAGCAATTCACGGGATGTGAGGATAAGAATAGACGTTGATCCACAGGTCATCTGATTTCCTTTACACGACCGCTTACAAGCTTCTCTTCATGAACTGCCCCGCAGCAGAGCTGCGTGGCAGTTCATTCCATGTAGATATGTATTTGGGGAAGAACAGACCGAAAAACAGCCACAACAAATAGCTTTTTGAAAAAGCCCCGGGAATCAGTCAAAAATATTGTAATCGCAAATTTGATTATGATGGCCAACGAACCGGAACTCGATAATATCCTTGCCCGTGAATTTGAAAACAATCCTGTATTGCAAATCGATTCTGAAGCTCCAGACATCATACCCCTTAGGATGAAGTTTCTCGGTCCTCAGCAGAGGATTAAAAGGATTTTCCCTCAATAATGTTGCCTTTTCATCGGCTTTAATCTGAATTTTGCGGGGCAGTTTAAGGAAAAGCTTATCAAAAGTGGCGGTAGTCTGAATTTCCATCAAGACTTTTCAGTAATTTCGAGAAGCGACTTTCTTTTGGTAACACGACCAGCCTTGTGATCTGCTTCAGATTTTTTTAATGTATCAATAAATTCCTTTTTATAAAGACCGATCGCGTTACAGAAAGATTCGTAGTTGTCTCTTGTGATCTCAACTCTAATTCTATCTGTGCTAACCTTACTTACTTCAGCCGACAGTGTTTTCTGCATTTTGTTTGCCTCCAGATATCTCATTATATCATAAAGCATTTTCTCGCTTGCGTGAGAAATATGCCTTGAACTGTTCCACATTTGCCCTGCTTCTGAACCGCGCCATTGGCGACGCGGAAGATTATCTATCTCTAAGAATTATTTTCCGTCCTGCTCCGTTCAAACTCCTCCATCTTATCAGCCAGGCTCCTCCAGTTGCAGGTCTGCATGAGCTTGACCACACGGTGAACGCCGCCGGACTCGACGAGCTTCCAGCGCTCCTTCTCGTCTGCAACACCATAGAACGGGAGCATGATGAAAAAGGCATGGTCAGTGTATCTTTTGATCGGTGACAAAACATCTTCCCTCCTTGTGTAATAGGGGTCTTCTCCTTCAGCGCAGGGGGCGGTAAAGACGTTGAACTGCCTGCACGATACCGGCCTCATGGGGTGGACAGCGCAGGCGTTATTCACCAGAAAGGGGCACGGGTCGTTCTCCCTGTAATTACGCAGTTGAGTCTCGATGATTTCACGTTCGGCCCCGGCGATTTTTTCTATGACGTACCAGGAGAGCCCCACCAGTTCGAGCGGATAGACGGGGATGGTTTGATGGGTTTTGCAGCAGTTTGAACAACCTTTTGAACATGCCAATATTCTGCCTTTTTTGAATGCCGCACTTATCGCTTCATCGACGCCCCTGTCAACGATCGCATAGGCATCAAGCAAAATGGGGAGCCAGGGATGTTTTCTTTCGTCGGAACAAAATGAGAGCCGTCTCTTCCGGGACGAACCCGATTTGTTCTCTCTTTTATTTTTCATATTATGGAGAAGATTATCACTACTGTCCGGTTAATTGTAAACAGTGGCACTTTTATCATGATAACCTATTGATTTATAAGGAGTCATATTTTGCAATTGAATTCAAGTCGACACCATCATTATTTATGTTGAAAGGGTTGCCTATCAAGGCTCTATGAACCTAATGATTAAAATTAACCGGACACTACTGGAAGATTACATAAAATAATATTCGGTTTTTCCGGGATTAGTGTGGACCGTCATTCCGGCGAACGCCGGAATCCAGTGACGTTGTTTTATAATACCTCATGCCGAAAAAGGGTATTTGTATATTCTTGCAAGCAGCAGAAATGGAACTCTATACGTTGGCGTAACATCTGA
>CAZKLK010000047.1:0-11940 GCA_964553535.1 uncultured Nitrospiraceae bacterium | reverse complement strand
ATTTCAATAAAAATAAAAGAATGAACAATTCCTATCTACAAGGTTCCCAGAAGAGACCTATTATGAGACTATTAATAACCCAAATCCAGCGATAACTATCTCGGACGACTGATAAACGCGTCATTGCGAGCACCTGCAAGGTGCGTGGCAATCTCCTTTCATACGACGAGATTGCTTTGTCGTCCGCCTGAGGCGGACTCCTCGCAATGACTCAAAAGTAATTGCGGTTGTATTAATAAATTAAAAGCAGATTTCCGACGGTCAAAGTATTTTGAAAAGCCATCCTCCTAATTTTTTGGACAGATATCCCCATGATATTGTTTTCTTGCTCGAATTGTGATAATCTTTCTATCCATGTCAATTGGTGCAGTGCAGGCGTTCCGAGAATGAACGTTGAACAGTTATCCATATTTCTTGAGAACAAATCCGGAAGACTCGCCGAGGTAACCTCTGTTTTGTCCCGGTCGGGCATCAATATAAGGGCTCTTTATCTTGCAGACACGGCCGATTTCGGAATATTGCGGCTCATCGTTAATGATACGGAGAAGGCGCGGCAGTCGTTAAAGGAATCCGGTTTTACCGTCGAGAAAACAAGAGTTGTTGCAATCGAAGTCCCGGACAGACCGGGAGGGCTGTCCGGTATCCTTAACACAATAAAGGAGGAAAGAATAAACGTCGAATATATGTATGCATTCGTCGCAAAGAGCGGTGAGAATGCCATAGTTATTTTCCGTTTTGATGAACTGGAAAAGGCGGTGGACGTTCTGCGGAATGCGGGCGTGAGGCTCCTTGGCGGAGAAGATCTCTCGGCGCTTTAACGGCAGAGAGAGGAATTGCAAAATTATTCAATCAAAGGAGAAGAATATGAACAAAGCAAAGAGTGGATTAACAGTGATTTTGGCAGTTCTGTTGTGCTTCGTTTTCATGTGTGTCAATGTCTACGCGAAGGAGCCATACAAGATCGGGGCCCTTTTAGCGGTTACGGGCCCCGCTTCTTTCCTTGGAGAGCCTGAAAAGAATACTGCGGTGATGCTCGAGGAGCAGATCAACAAAGCGGGCGGGATAAACGGACATCCCATTGAAATTATTGTCGAGGATACAAAGAGCGATGAAACACAGGCCGTCCTGTCTGCAAAAAAACTTCTCGAAAACGACAAGGTCCTCGCAATCATCGGGCCGTCGACTACCGGTGAATCAATGGCCGTCATTCCCATTATGAACAATGCGGAAACGCCGCTTATCTCTTGCGCGGCAGGAGCGCCGATTACGCTTCCGGTCAAGGAGAGGTTCTGGATTTTCAAAACGCCTCAATATGATCTCAGCGCCGTGGAAGCCATATACGAATATATGAAAAAGCATGGCATTTCGAAGATCGGCATTATCACTATATCCACCGGCTTCGGGGACGCCGGAAGAAAGGCGCTTCTTGAAATCGCTCCTAAATACGGCATAACGATAGCCGCTGACGAAAGATACGGTCCGAAAGATTCGGATATGACAACGCAGCTTACCAAAATCAAGGCGGCAGGCGCTCAGGCGGTGATTAACTGGTCGGTTGGCCCGGGGCAGGTCATAGTAACGAAGAACTGGGATGCGCTGAAACTGGGGATCCCGCTTTATCACAGCCACGGATGGGGCAGCAAGAAGAATATTGAACTGGCGGGAAAGGCCGCGGAGGGCGTTATCGCCCCACTCGGCAGACTTGTCGTTTGGGATAGGCTGCCCGATAAGCATCCCCAGAAGGCCCTGCTGAAAAAGTACACACAGGATTATGAGGCGAGGTTTAAAGCCGAGCCGGGCACTTTCGGCGGACATGCGTATGATGCCATCATGATGCTGGTTGAAGCAATGAAGAAAGTCGGACCTGACAGGAAAAAGATTAGAGATTACATTGAGACCAACATAAAGAATTGGCCCGGCACGGGCGGTATTTTCAACATGTCGCCGGACTGCCACTGCGGACTCGATAAGAGTGCGTTTGAAATGGTAGTGGTCAAAAACGGCGATTGGGAAATCTTGAAATAGGATAGATAATTAAATGATTGGGGGGGACCACCCGGTCCCCTCAATTCCCTTCAGGTATAATCCCAATTTGCTTACTGTCTTCTTGCAATTCCTTTTTTCCGGCCTTACCATAGGGTCCGTGTATGCCCTTGTGGGCATAGGTTTTAACATTATTTACAACTCCACTTCGATCATCAATCTTGCCCAGGGCGAATTTGTTGTGATCGGCGGCCTCATGATGTGGTTTTTTTCTGAATACCTTCATCTTCCATTTTTCTTGTCAGTAGCCTGCACTCTGGGAACTGCGGCGGTAATCGGACTTCTGATGGAGAGACTTACTATAAGGCCGCTGAAGAATCCGGATCTTTTATTGATGATTGTAGTTACCATTGCGGTATCGATTGTGCTTCGGGGGATATTGATGTTCAGTTTCGGGAAGGAGCCCTATGTATACCCTGCCTTTACGGAGGGGGATCCGCTGCGCGTACATGGGGCGGTCATCCAGCAGCAGACGCTGTGGGTTATCGGCATCACCGGCCTTTGCATCATCGGGCTGTTCGCTTTCTTCCGGAAGACGATAGTGGGAAAAGCCATGCGCGCATGCGCCGTAAATCCGTCTGCGGCCCGGCTGGTGGGCGTCAATGTTTCACGGATGATTATGCTTTCGTTTGTTTTAAGCGCGGTTGTCGGGGCAATAGGAGGCATGGCGATAACTCCCATTTCCCTTATGGAATACGATAAAGGGCCCATGCTCGCCGTAAAAGGATTTTGCGCCGCTATAATGGGCGGACTGGGTAGTAACCGTGGCGCCGTAATCGGCGGTTTGATTATCGGTATTCTGGAATCCATGACAGCCGGCTATATTCATTCAGGGTTGAAAGATGGCGTCGCCCTGGTCATCCTGCTTTTGATTCTTTTTTTCAGGCCTGCCGGCCTGTTCGTCAGCAAAACCATGCTCGAACTCAGGAAGTTTTAGAAGATGAAAAAAGGCGATTCGACTGCGCTGCTTTCAATGATTATTCTTATCATGCTGGTGCCGCTGTTTTCAGGAAGCGCCTATACCCTGACAGTCGGCATATTTGCGGGGATTAACGCCATGGTTGCGATCGGGTTGTGCATACTCATGGGGTACGCGGGTCAGGCATCCCTGGGACAGGCGGGATTTTATGGAATCGGCGCCTATGTGGCGTCCATGCTCAGCCTGTATGCAGGGACGCCGCCTGTCATCAGCACAGTCCTTGCCATGATTGTCGCCGGGGCAGCGGCGGTAATACTTGCATTGCCCGCGCTGCGTCTGAAGGGGCACTATCTGGCTGTAGCCACACTTGGGTTCGGCGAAATTGTTCATGTGATCCTCAATGAGTGGGGGCCGGGAGGCCCCTCCGGTTTTGGGGATATCCCGCGTTTCAGCATCTTAGGATATACGATAGACTCGACAGCGGGATATTTTTATATGATATGGTGTCTTGTCGCAGCGATAATGATATTTTCAATCAACCTGCTGAGCTCCGGGTCCGGCAAGGCGCTGAGAGCCATCCACGACAGCGAGCTGGCGAGCAAAGCCATGGGCGTGAATATTGTCACGCTGAAGATAAAAGTATTCGTCCTGAGCGCGGCGTATGCCTCCCTCGCGGGCAGCCTGTATGCTCACTTTGTCACATTTGTGAGCCCGAGCAGTTTTACGCTGTTCTATTCTGTTTTGGTTGTGACGATGGTGATCGTTGGAGGAATCACGAATGTTTGGGGCGCCGTAGTCGGCGCGGTGATTATTACCGTTCTGCCGGAACTCCTGAGAAAATTTGCAGAGCTTGATGTGCTGGTATACGGCCTCATCCTTACGTTGTCTCTCATGTTCTTCAGGAAAGGCATGGTTCCGATATTGATCGACAAGATAAGAAGAGCGCGGAGCGCGGCGGTTGTTAAGCATTAAGGGCATACATAAGAGCTTCGGGGGACTCAGAGCCCTGAACGGCGTCAGCGCGGAGGTCCGCAGCGGTGATATCAAGGCGATTATCGGTCCGAACGGCGCCGGAAAGACTACGCTCCTGAACATAGTGAGCGGCATCTACCGTCCTGACGGCGGTGAAGTCTTTTTTTCGGGTGAGAATATAATGAACTTATCTTCCACGGCAGTCGCGAAAAGAGGCATTTCGCGCACCTTTCAGCATGTGGAGTTGTTCGGCAGCATGACCGTTCTCGAAAATGTGATGATCGGTAAAATCGCGAAATATTGTCAGGGGTTTATTGCTTCGGGGTTCAGAATGCCATATGTGAGGAAGGAAGAGAATGAAATACAGCGCAGGAGTGAGGAGATTCTCGATTATATAAACCTCGGCCATCGGAAGGATGAATACGCATCCAATCTGCCGATCGGCGAGCAGAGAATTCTGGAGATCGGAAGAGCCCTCGCTACGGAACCGAAGCTTGTCCTGCTGGACGAACCGGCTGCCGGCCTTAACATGCGTGAGACGCGGAGCCTTGGAGATTTCATCAGAAGAATACGGGATGAATTAAAAATTACGATTGTCCTTGTCGAGCACGACATGGATCTCGTTATGAGGATCAGCGACTCGGTTACAGTTCTCAATTTCGGCGAGGTTATAGCCGATGGTTCCCCGCTTGAGATTCAGAAAAATCCGGACGTTATTGTCGCGTATCTGGGGGTCGAGGAGGAAGCTCCGGCGATGGGATACAATGCTTATTCTTAAGAATGTGGACGTCTTTTACGGGAAAATACACGCCATTAAAAGGGTATCTCTTCATGTAAACAAAGGCGAAATAGTAACCCTCATCGGCGGCAACGGAGCAGGAAAGACAACCCTCCTGCGAACTATATCCGGACTTATTCGCGCGGCGAACGGGAGCATCATTTTTAACGATATGGATATCTCGCGGCGGGGCGCGGATTCCATTGTGAAAAACGGCATATCGCATGTGCCGGAGGGGCGCCTTGTTTTTAAGCCGTTGACTGTCGAGGACAATTTATTGCTCGGTTCATTCAACTGGTATTCCCTGAAAAACCGCCAGTCAGTCAAAGAAGATGTGGACATGATTTACTCGATTTTTCCCATTTTGAATAAAAGGAAGAAGCAGCTTGCGGGAACCCTTTCAGGCGGTGAGCAGCAGATGCTTGCTATCGGCCGCGCATTGATGGCGAGGCCGAAACTGCTGTTGCTTGATGAGCCGAGCATGGGCCTTGCGCCGCTCATCATCAGGGAGATATTCAGCTATATCGTCGAGTTGCGAAACAGATTCGGACTCACCGTGCTTTTGGTTGAGCAGAACGCGCGAAGCGCGCTGAGGATCGCACATACGGGCTACGTCCTCGAAACAGGGAGAATAATACTCCAGGGACCCGCTGATGACCTCATGTTGAATAAGGATGTGCAGCGCGCCTATCTGGGCAGGGATGTCGGTTACGAGATTTGATATTTACGCATACACGGAGGGACGTTATGTGCTGGGAAGCTGAGAAGGAATGCATTGACAGGGCGGTTTTGAAGCAGCTGCAGCTTGAAAGACTTCAGGCGGCGGTGCTGAGGGTCTATATGAATGTTCCGTTCTACCGGAAGAAGTTTGATGAATTGCGCATTGATCCTGACGCCTTCCGGTCGCTCGAGGATGCCGGCAGGCTTCCGTTTACTTCGAAAGACGACCTGCGGATAAGCTATCCTTACGGAATGTTTGCCGTGCCGCTGCGGGAGGTTGTGAGGGTGCAGTCTTCATCCGGAACGACCGGCATGCCGACTGCCGTCGGGTATACGCGGAATGATATAAAGAATTGGTCGAATCTGTCGGCGAGAATCCTGACGGCCGGGGGAGTCACACAAAACGATATTGTGCAGATTGCCTTCGATTACGGGCTTTTCAGCGGCGCCTTGGGACTGCACTACGGCGCCGAACGCATCGGGGCTTCGGTAATACCGATTTCAGGCGGCAATATCAGGCGCCAGGTTAAAATTATGCAGGATTTCAAGACCACCGCCATCCTCTGCACGCCGAGTTACGCGCTTTCCATAGCCGATGCCATCGCGGAAATGGGCGTCAACGTAAACTCCCTTTCTCTCAAATACGGTCTTTTCGGGGCGGAGCCATGGTCCGAGGCGATGCGCGGGGAATTGCAGGAAAAGCTCAAGATAATTGCCACGGATAACTACGGGTTAAGCGAAGTGATGGGTCCGGGCGTGGCAGGGGAGTGTGCGGAGCGCAACGGACTCCATATTAATGAAGATCACTTTTTTGTGGAGGTTGTCGATCCCGAGACCCTCGAACCTTTGCCTGAGGGACAGACAGGCGAGCTGATTATCACGACGCTGACCAAAGAGGCGTTTCCCCTCATAAGGTTCAGAACGAGGGATCTTACGAATCTGATTGCCGAGCGTTGTCCCTGCGGGAGGACGCTTGTCAGAATGAGCAAGGTTCTGGGACGCACTGACGATATGATCAAGATCAGGGGGATCACTGTCTTTCCTTCTCAGATTGAATCGGTGCTCTTTGACATTGAGGGGAAGGAGCCCCATTATCAGATTATCATTGAGAGGAAGGCGTCGGTTGACATCCTTACGGTTCTTGTCGAAGTGTCCGAGTCTATTTTCTTTGATCAGGTGAGAAAGCAGAAAGATTTTATTGAGCAAATAAAGTCCAGGCTGACATCGGAGATAGGGATATCAGTTGAAGTAAAGCCGGTCGAGAAGCTGACTCTTGAGAGTGCAGGAGATAAGGCAAACAGAGTCATCGACAAAAGAAAATTATGATATAAATTGTAAATGCCCCGGAAAAGCATCCGTCCCCGTCCGGGGACATGGCTTCATTCTTCCCTGTATTTCTTTGACAGCTCCGTGTTGACCTCCACAACCCTCTTTGTGAATATCTTAATATCATCACCCGCATTCTTCAACCCGCCGATGTCGCTTTCATCTTTGATCAGTTTCATTGATTCAACCAATTTCGCCGGGGGGATGCTGACTCCTTCCACGACTGACAGGTGTTTCACGGCTGTTCCTTCACCGAGCTCCGCTTTAAAAATAACCGAGCCGAATCCGATAAAACAGTTGTTTCCTATCCGGCAGGGACCGTGAACAATGCACCCGTGAGCCAAAGACGTATTTGCCTCCACTGTTACAGCAGTGTTTTCAAGGGCGTGAATTATCACTCCGTCCTGTATGTTGCAGTTATCTTTGATAGCTACTGAGCTACCCTGTTCATCAGCCCTTATTACCGCTCCCGGACCGACAAAGACATTCCGTCCTATCACGATGTCGCCGATAAGAACTGCCGTGGGATGAATATATGCAGTCGCGTCAATTTCCGGGTATTTTCCGTATGGATTCCGTTGTATCATGATTCGTCCTCCAGCGAATTATTTCTCATCAACCGCGCTGTCTTGCGAGTTTTTACAGCCGTTTCCCTTTTTTTGAATTTTGCTTCTCATTTTTTTCAGGAGCCTTCTTGCCCACGCGAATTCGGTGGCAAGAATACCCAAGCCTATGGGAATCACGACTATAGCAGGGCCGGGCAGGATTATCATCGCAAGCCCGACAGCAAGAACAGTCAGCCCCGTTACCGCGACAATAAGTCTTTTGACCTGTCGTATAGTCTCGCACATAAAAAATACCATGAGACATCAATCAAAGATATCAGATAATTTCCCCCATGTGGACTTCTTTTTATACTTATATTTGTCGTAATACTCTTTCTTTTCCTTCCAGAGCGGTTTAAGCTCTTCATCAAGTGAAGCCTCAGCCTGTTTGATCTGATTTATAATCTTGCCGAGCTCCCCTTTATCAAGCCAGATGCCACCGCATGATGTGCAATTATCAAGAACAACGCCGTGCTTTGTTATTTCAACAAGTTCCGAGTCGCACCGCGGGCAGTTCATTTTATCCCTCCTTTCGTTTCAGTTGTTCTGATTTTTCCATCAATGCCTTTTTTGTATTTGCTCTGAAAGATTCCAATCTGTCCGCAACATCAGGATGTTTTATCGAAAGAATTGAACAGGCAAGGTATGCGGCATTCTTTGCACCGTCTATCGCAACCGTTGCCACAGGAATCCCGGGAGGCATCTGAACCGTGGAGTACAAGGAATCAACGCCATTCAGCGCCCCTGATTTAATGGGCACTCCTATCACGGGAAGCGTTGTATTTGCGGCGACGACTCCGGCAAGGTGAGCCGCCATGCCGGCTGCTGCAATGATGACTTCAATGCCCCGCTTCCTGGCAGTCTTTGCATACTCTGCCGTTTTTTCCGGCAGTCTGTGAGCGGAGCTTATATCCATTTCATAAGGAACGTTCATCTCCTTAAGAACTTCGGCGGCTTTCTCCATGACGGCAAGATCGCTGTCGCTGCCCATCAAAATGCCCACGATCGATTTTTTCATAATTTTCCTCCTTTTAAAATTGTCAATATCAACTATTCCTCCTTACCTCTTCGAAGGATGCCACGTCTTCCTTTTCCATAACTTTTCTATCTCTACCGCAAATAATACCACAGTTGAAAGGGCGAAAGTAAGCAGCAGCTCGTTTGGTGCCAGAGGCTGTGTGTTGAATATAGGATTAAGGAAAGGTATATACACTACGGCCATTTGAAGCGCTACAGTTAAAGCAATAGCGCCGCACAAAGGGCTGTTGCCGAAAAAACCTATCCTGAAAATGGAGTCTTTTTCAGAACGGACGCTCATGACAACAGCCATCCTTCCTATCACAAGGGCGGTAAATACCATTGTCTGCCAGGGCATTCCTTCCTTAACGGCGAACGCCTGAAATAGAATGGCTGATATGCCGATGATGAGCCCGAACTTTATTATAAAAAAGCCCCTGCCCTGGGAAAACACTCCTTCATCGGGATTTCTCGGCGGTCTATTCATAACACCCCTTTCAGCAGGTTCTGCTGTAAGGGCAAGACCCGGCAGGCTGTCTGTAAGGAGATTCATCCACAATATCTGAATCGGCAAGAGCGGAAGGGGAAGGCCGAAAAACGGGGCAAGGAATACGGCCCATACCGTTCCTGCATTGGATGTCATGGAATACTTGATGAATTTCAGTATATTGTCATAAATTCTCCTTCCCTCCCTTATTGCTCTGACAATGGTTGCAAAGTTGTCATCAAGGAGTATCATGGATGATGCCTCCTTGGAAACATCTGTTCCTGTAATGCCCATTGCTATGCCTATATTTGACCTCTTTAATGCCGGCGCATCATTCACACCGTCACCTGTCATGGCAATAAATTGTCCTTTATCCTGAAGGGCGGTAACTATTTTCAATTTTTGCTCCGGGGCTACTCTTGCATAGACCTTTATCTTTTCAACCTTTTCTTCAAATTCTTCCAGCGGAAGCTTCTCAAGCTCTCGTCCCGTTATTATCGTTTTTGAATCATCCTCAATGATACCGAGCCTTTTGGCTATTGCCCTTGCAGTGATGGGATGATCGCCGGTAATCATTACCGGCTTTATTCCCGCGGTCTTACATAATGTCACTGCCTCTTTTGCTTCTTCCCTCGGGGGATCCATCATGCCGACAAGACCCAATAGCGTAAGTCCTGTTTCCGTATTTTGGGGTAATATATCATCCGGAAGTCTATCCCATATTCTCATGGCAATGCCGAGAACTCTGAGTCCATCAGCAGCAATTTTATCATTTGCACTCATAATCTCCCTGATATTGATGGGCTTTAGACCTTCAGAAGTTAAAATGTTTGCAGACTTATCAATAAGGATGTCTATTGCGCCCTTTGTGAAAGAAATGAAAGATGCAGGATGCAGGATTCCCGATACATGATTTTCTTTAAGCTGTATCCCGTGTCTTGTACCCAGTACCCTGTGAAAAGTGGTCATGCATTTCCTCTCTGAATCGAAAGGTATTTCAGTGACTCTTGGAAAATGTACCACAAGTTCGTCTTTATTAAACCCGGCATCTTGTGCTGCAATAAAAAGAGCTGTCTCTGTGGGATCACCGATGACCTTGCCGTCTTTATCAACAGTTGCATCATTGCTGAGGGATAAGGCAGTCATAAGCAAAGGGTAAGGAGTAAGGGACAAGGATTCACGATGCATGTCGCCTGACGCACGATTTTGTTCATCCGGTATCCTGCATCTTGCATCCTGCATCCTGATTACTTTCCCATCCACATAGATTTCTTCCACCGCCATCTTATTCAGTGTCAGCGTCCCCGTCTTATCAGAGCATATATAAGTCACAGAGCCGAGGGTCTCAACAGCAGGAAGCCTTCTAATGAGGGCGTTCAGCTTGACCATCTTTTTTGCTCCGATGGCAAGGGTTATCGTAATAACTGCCGGTAATGCCTCAGGTATCGCGGCTACCGCAAGGCTTATGGATGTTAAAAGCATAAGAAATGCATCTTCTCCCCTCATCAGCCCTGCTACGAATATTATGGCGCATATTACCAGAATGGCCACGGCAAGTTTACGACCAAATACCGCAAGTCTTCTCTGAAGGGGCGTTTTGACCTCCTTTCCCTCCTGGAGCATTGTTGCGATCCTTCCCATCTCTGTCTCCATGCCCGTGGCTGTAACAATGCCCCTTCCCCTCCCGTATGTCACAATGGTTCCCTGATATGCCATGTTTTTTCTATCGCCAATAGGCAGATGTTCATCATGGAGCTGTCTTATGTGCTTCTCGACCGGCATCGACTCCCCTGTCAAAGCCGCCTCTTCGGCCATAAGGTTTGCTGATTCCATGAGCCTCATATCTGCCGGTACTATCTGCCCCGCCTCAAGCAGCACAATATCTCCCGGAACAATTTCAGCGGCGGGCATATTCTTAGGCTGACCATCCCTTAAAACAAGGGCCGTTGGCGCAGCCATTTTTTTCAGGGCAGCCATCGCCTTCTCCGCCCTGTATTCCTGAATAAACCCGATAACGGCATTGAGTATAACTATGGCAAGGATTGCCGCTGCATCTATAGGTTTCCCAACAGTGCCGGCAATTATAGCAGCGCCGATCAGAACAATTATCAAGAAGTCCTTGAACTGGTCAAGGAACGTGTGCAGAGGATGGCGCTTTTTCTTTTCTGTGAGCTCATTCGGACCATATTTCCTGAGGCGTTCCGCCGATTCCGCAGAGGTCAGGCCCTGAAGTGAAGTATTCAATGCCTGAAGGAGCTGCTGTTCGTGCGTCACATGGAAATTCATGGATTGCCCTTTGCCCGGCTGGTGAATCCCAAAATCGAATCAATATCTATTTCCCCGGCTATTTGCCTCAATTCTTTCATATCCGCATTCTCCTGCCGAAAATGCCGGAAAGGAACGAAGCCAAGATTTCTTGCTCCGCAAAGTTTGTGAATTATGACCGGATTGTTTTTCTCGCATATGGTAACCGCACTCTTGCAAGCTTGATTGAACACCACCCCGATTATCCCGATGCCGCGATTTCTGGCGGCCTCTACGGTCAGCAGGGTATGATTGATTGTGCCGAGCCCGGCTCTTGCCACTATTACTATTTCCAGCTTCAATTCCCTGATTAAGTCGGCGATCAGATATTTTTCACTTATCGGAACTAAAAGACCTCCTGCGCCTTCCACAACAAGAAATTCATGCCCCTGAAGCAGCAATTCGAAACACTGCACTATTTTCCTGACAGAGACCCGCCGGCCTTCGAGCATGGCGGCAAGATGCGGCGAAAGCGGCCTATTGAAATAAAAAGGATTAATGACTTCGAGCGGATATCCCGTCTGGCTGACGGTCTTCAGAACAAAAGCGTCATTCCCCGCGCATTGAACAGGCTTCATCACGCCGCAGCCGATGCCTCTTGATTTGACTGCATGAACAATGGATGAAGCTATCACCGTCTTGCCGATGTTGGTGTCGGTTGCAGTTACAAATATTGCCCGTCTCATGTGTTTCATCTGTTTATCATCCCGAAAATATACTTAACAAGCTCTTTTTGGAGGACATTTTTTTGTCGCGCAAAGAAAAGAAA
>CAZKLK010000046.1:0-11940 GCA_964553535.1 uncultured Nitrospiraceae bacterium | reverse complement strand
AAGAAATAGACATGGCAGAGGTGCATCTATACGTCTGCGCTTCGCTTATATCCTTAATATTTCTCCTTCGATCAACGGTTCACTTTTAATTCTTAAAGAGTTCACTTTTAAAAAATTCCTAACACAAATTTTTAGGGTGTCCGTACCCGTTCATTTGTGAGTTGCAATATCTGCAACCCAAATCCAGCGATAACTATCTCGAACGATTGATAAACGCGTCATTGCGAGCACCTGCAAGGTGCGTGGCAATCTCCTTTCATACGACGAGATTGCTTCGCTGCACTCGCAATGACAATTCTTATCGCTGGATTTGGGTGTAAATAAAGTCATTGCGAACGAAGTGAAGCAATCTCAATCCTTTGACAGCTGCAGAGATTGCCGCGTCATCCCGCGACCTGTGGGGCTCCTCGCGATAACGGTTCCCCTATAACTAAGGGGTTACACTGAAGTTTTTCCCGCATTTTTGCGGACAACAGACGGGCAGTGCAGGCGAAACCCTTAATCCTAACCGACAATCCGGGGTTGTTAGCCCCGGCCTCAGGCTGCCGCGGCTTTCCCTGTCATAAGTTCAAGAAGCCACGAAAGCCTTCTGCCATGCAGCACAGGGGCATTAATACTTTGTATGAACACTTTAAATTCTTTAGCCGGAAGATCAAAGCCGTCTTTTCTGTCAAAGGGACTGAATGTATGTTTCACTTTCGCTTTTGCCGCTTTCTTTATCTCCGCTTCAGTCGGTTTCTTGATCGGAGATTTCAGAATCTTCGAGAGCGCGATAAAAATATCCCTGTGGCTTTTGGATGACCCATATGACTCGACTACCTTCTTAACTTCCTTGAACCTTCCAAGATAATCCACCATGGTGCCTTCAGTTTCATAAGAAGCGGTTGAAGGCAGGACTAAATCCGCATGGCCGGCGAGCCCAGTCATATGGGACGTTTGCACTATGAGAAAATCGGTCCTGGGTCTGCCCGCAACCGGGATATCGCCTACAGCGTAAAGGACCTTCATGCCGCCGGAAATCATTTCCTGATACCTCTTGCCCTCGGACGAAAGACCAATCAGCGCAATGCCCCTGGCGTTACTCTCCAAAACCACTGAAATTACTTTCCCTTTAATTAAAGCGAGGTTCGCCGCTGCGTCAAACAGCGCAGGAGAGGTAAAAATAAGGGGGGCATTCGCTTCGAGAATAAGCTGCGCCGCCTTATCAATGTCCTTTGAAATTTCAGCGTCCGCAACAGCCGATTCCATCTGAATATCGGCTTTTGCCCCTTTCCCGATAAGCGCTTTCGCAAGGCCCTTTAAAAGGCTTATTTCATCCCCCTCCAGATTCACTGTGGCTACCTCGTGAATCCGTGTTTCGGAAGCCTCAATATCCGAATTGATGATAATAAGCTTCCCTCCTCTGTGAACCCTTTTTCTTATCGAAGCATTAAGAGCGGGCAATATTTTTTTCCATTGCGAAGGGTTTAATCCGACAAGAACAATGAGGTCAGACGTTGTAATTAGTGACGAGTCGGAAGCCTTGAGCGAATGAATGTCCGAGTAAAGGCTCAGCGTTGTATCGTAATGTTTTGTTTTGACGACGTTCTTTGCAAATCTCTTTAATGTCAGGGCATCCTCGTTCAGCATCCCGGCAACGCTCACAAAGCCGGCATTCCCGCCGGCCTCCTTCAATTTGGCAGCCGCTATGCCGAGAGCGTCTTTCCATGATGTCTCTTTCAGCGTACCGTTGACCCTTTTGAGGGGGGAAGCGAGCCGTGTTTCCGCGCTCAGATAATCATACCCAAACCGGCCATAAGCGCATATATATTTTTTTGCCGAACCAGGATCGGCGCCTGTATTGATCTTCTGGATTAAGCCATCCTTCATGCTGACAAGGATGTCACAGCCGCACCCGCAGAAAAGGCACGCGGAGCGGATTTTTTCATACTCCCACTCCCTCCCTTTCCGCCATCTGTCCGCCTCCGGCAGCGCATTTACAGGACAGGCATCAATGCAACTGCCGCAGAATGTGCAACCCGATTCGTGGAGGGGCTTGCTAAAGGCCGTGCCGATCTCGGCATGAATGCCCCTCCCGATAAAATCAAGGACCCTGGTTCCCTGCTCCTTGCAAATCCTTACGCACCGGCCGCACAGGATACAATAGTGCGGATCCCTCCGAATAAATGGATTCACCTCGTCAATCGGATAACCCATCCTTTTCCTCGTGAAGGAGGTGTCTTTCAGCTCATATTCATAGGCATATCGCTGAAGGTTGCATATGCCGGCCTTTGTGCAGGTCAGGCAATCCATAGGATGGATGGAAAGGATAAGGTCGAGCACAAATCGCCTTATTTCGCGCACTCTGTCGGTCTGCGTATGAACAATCATGCCTTCTTTCACCTTCGTATTGCATCCGATGAGAGGAGTCTTCATGCCTTCCACTTCAACGAGGCACAGCCTGCACGCCCCGAAACCCCTCATGCCCTTCAGATAGCAGAGATGCGGAATATGGATGCCGGCACGTTCGGCCGCGTCAATAAGATTCATGCCGGCCGGCGCAATTACCTCTTTTCCATCAATTTGGAGCTTGACCATGGTTTCCATCACGACCTCCTTGCTATGCCGGTAACCCGTATATTTATGTAGCAATCAATTGTTCCCTGATCCGCGAGATGATCTCGATAGCGCCGGTCGGGCAACAGCTCACGCAGTCCCCGCACCTTACGCACACATTCTTTTTTATCTGAAACGGCAGGAATCCCCCGGAAGATTCGGCTTTTTCCCCCTGAATCGCATCATATGCGCACCTTTTCACACACGCTCCGCAAGCAATGCAAAGGTCGGGATTGACAACATACTCTATGGAACTGATACATTCCCTCCTCGGACAGATTCCGGAAAGATGAAGCCCGAATTCTTCACGCGCCGACTCGAGGATGCCGGACAGGAACCTGCCGGCATCCCTGCCTTTTTTACAGTAGGAGCCTTCCGTCATAAAAAAAGCAATCCTGTTCAGGGCCTCGATATCAGACTCCGCTGCGGACTCAAGACGCTGACTCAGCCTGATCAGCCTTATCTTTGCTTCTTCGGCGCCGAGCGAACACGGATAGCATCTGCCGCACATGGGCCCTGCGATGAATTCTTCAATAAACGCGAGTCCCCGCTGGACTGCGCAAGACTTCTCCTCGGCGCTCTTCCGTATTTCATCCACCGTCACCCCCGCAACCGCCTCCTCCTGCGGGACAAATACCGGAACAGGCGCGGCGATTTTCTTCCTGATAATCTTCGCTTCCTTCAGAAACCGGATAGCTCCCATCGGGCAAACCTTGAAACAGTCGCCGCATTTTTTGCATGCCGCCGTGTCGATTATAAAACCTGTCGACGTCTCTTTAATAGCGTCAACCCGACAGACGTTAATGCAATTCCTGCAGAAATAACAGGCCTCCTTATCAATGAAAACAACCGGCTGCTCGCGTATCTCAATCGCGCCGAGAGGGCATACTGAAAAGCATGCCTTGCATCGCTGACAGAGCACCTGATCAACGTAGAACACCCCTTCCCCTGATTCCCTGATTGCTTCATACGGACAGATATCCACACACCTTTTGCACTGGTAACAGATGTCCGCATTGATCAAGACCTGCCCGAGACCCTGACATACAAATGCGCTGCAGTATTTGTCTTTGATGTGTTCTTCGTATTCCTCCCTGAAGTGCTGAATTGTTGTCAGAACGGGATTAGGCGCACTTTTGCCGAGTCCGCACAGGGAACTGTTTTTAATATATCTGCCGAGGCTTTCAAGTTTCTCGATATCCCCTTCCTCGCCCTGCCCCGACGTTATTTTTTCAAGTATCCGGAGCATCTGATAAGTGCCAATCCTGCATGGATAACATTTTCCGCACGATTCCGCCTGACAGAAGGAGAGGAAAAATTTTGCGATATCGACCATGCAGGTATCCTCGTCCATGACAACCATGCCGCCGGAACCCATCATGGAGCCGACTCTTACAAGAGAATCGAAATCAATCGGGAGATCAAGAAACCGTTCGGGTACGCAACCGCCGGAAGGCCCGCCGGTCTGAACCGCCTTAAACTTCTTGTTCCCGATAATTCCGCCGCCGATGTCAAAGATGATCTCCCTCAGTGTTATTCCCATGGGAACCTCTACAAGGCCGGTATTTCTTACCTTGCCGGTCAAGGCGAATACCTTGGTTCCCGGGGAGGCCGCCGTGCCCATCTTAAGGAACCAGGCAGCGCCTCTTTCAATAATGGGTGGGACACATGCATATGTTTCGATATTGTTTAGATTGGAAGGATATCCCCATGGCCCGCCGCCGGGCTCGGATAAACGGGGCGGTCTCGGGTTCGGGAACCCGCGCTCCCCCATAATAGAAGCCGCAAGAGCGGTTGCCTCGCCGCATACAAAAGCGCCTGCGCCTTCCCTCACCTGTATGTTAAAACCAAATCCCGCGCCAAGGATGTTCTCTCCCAGAAGGCCTAATTCATTCGCCTGCTCGATTGCAATATGCAGATGCTTTACCGCGAGGGGATATTCATGTCTGACGTAAATAATCCCTTTTTGACCGCCGATTGCATACGCGCAAAGGATCATTCCCTCAAGCAGGCTGTGCGGATCGCCCTCCATAATTGACCGGTCCATGAACGCGCCGGGATCCCCTTCGTCGCCGTTCGCAATAACCAACTTTACCGAACCGGAGGCTTTTCCGGTGTGCTCCCACTTAACTCCCGCCGGGAACCCGGCGCCTCCTCTGCCACGCAGGTTTGCGGATTTCACCTCTTCGAGAACCTGCTGAGGGAGCATTTTTGAAAGCGCCTTTTCTAAAGCCCTGTAGCCGCCCACCGCAATGTAATGAAAAATATTGGCGGGGTCTATCCTGCCGTTGTTCCGCAAAGCGATTCTCTGTTGCTTCCGGTAAAAAGGCACCTCATTGACACCGTATGCCGGTTTTTCTCCAAGAGACCGCCTGAAAAGAAGATCCCACAAAGGCTTGCCATCTTTTAGAGAATGTTCTATGATATCCTCCGCTCTCTCCGGTTTGACACTGTGATAGAAATAACCCTGAGGCTCAACTATCATAAGAGGGCCAAGCTGACAGAGGCCCTGGCAACCGGTTGTTACGATTTCAATATCGGCGTTGCTCTTCTGAACCCCGGAGCGGAGTTCATTCACCAAGCGCATTGAATGATTCGCCCTGCAGGCAGTTCCACAGCAGATTTTAAACCGTTTCCTACCGGGGGTTAAGACTCCTTCACCGGAAAGTCTTTTGCGGAGGGCGTCCAGGTCTTCAAAAGTCGATAATTTTTTCATGTCTCAGCGACCTTTCCACATCGTTTTAAATAATGGCCTTGCTATTGCAAGCCGGCTTCAGTCTTCCCTGAGAGAACGAAGCAATCCTTCAACTTTTCTGATGCCGATAATTTCGCCCACAACAACATCATTAACTGTCGAAACCGGCGCAAGCCCGCAGCACCCGACGCATCCTACTGTTTCCAGCGTCAGAGAGAGGTCATCAGTCGTTTCTCCGCTCTTGATGCTGAATGCGTTTTCCACGGCATCGAGAACCTTTTTAGACCCGCGGATGTAACATGCGGTACCGAGACAGACCTTCAAGATTTTCTTCCCACGCGGAGTGAAATGGAACATTCTATAAAAACTTGCCACTCCGTAAATCTCCGACATGGATAAATTGAGGTGTCTTGCGAGTTGTCTTACTGCATCTTCGGGCAGATAACCGATGTCTTGCTGGATTTGCTGGAGAGCCTGAATTAAAATTCCCCTTTTTTTCTCCTTGTCGGTGAGGAGTTGACCGATTTCCCCTATCCGCTCATCGATCAGGGCCTTTTCGTTCCGCATAATTCCTCCATTTTGCTTGCGGGAGAAATTTTGTTCTGCGTAAAATTAATTTCATTCTATACCAGATTCCTGACATTTGCAACTATTTTTAATATTCGAGGCTAAGTAGCGAACTTAATTGACTAATTGTTCTGACTTTTTTATAGTGTAAGCACTATGATACAGAGCATGACGGGATACGCAAGCGCGTCGGACACTCAATTTTCCGTTGAGATACGCTCTCTGAATCACCGGTTTATCGATGTGTCAATCAAGATGCCGCCCCATATGAACCGGCATGAAATACCGCTGAGGAATATACTTAAGGAACATTTTTCGCGCGGGAGATTCGACGTATTCATTTCGGCCGGCGAGCAGGCGCTGCCGCGGATCGTCTGGAATAAACCGGCGGCGAAAGGCCTGCTTGCAGCTCTTGAGGACATGCGGGCAGAGTTGTCCCTGCCCGGCAAAATAACCATAGAGACTTTCTCAACGTTCCGGGATGTCCTGATCGAATCGGAGCCCGGATATGATTCAGACGCCTTATACCGCGCCTTTCTCAGCGCCGTCCTCAGCCTCAAGCAAATGAGGATGCGCGAGGGGGAGCTACTCTCCGAAGAAATCCGCGGGAGGTCGGCGGCGCTCAAAAAAATGATTGAGGCAGTGAAACTCCGGATGCCGGATGAGCTCGCCAGGTGGCGGGAAAAATTCTCTGAAAGAATAAGACTGATAGTGGACGCCGGAGCCGTTGACAACAGCAGGATTCTGCAAGAGTCGGTTATTATGGCGGAGAAACTCGACATAGCGGAGGAAATAAGCAGGATGGAAAATCATGTCAACCAAATAGCCGGGGTTCTCGGGACAGGCGATGCAGCGGGCAAAAAGCTTGATTTCCTGCTTCAGGAACTGAACCGGGAAGCGAATACTCTGGCATATAAATCCTCTGAATATTCCATATCGTCATTAGTGGTTGACATGAAGACCGAGATCGAAAAAATGAGAGAACAGGCGCAGAATATTCAGTGAGAAGTCTGCGCCTGTCAAATCCGGCGTTAACTTTTGCAGGCGCCTGAAAGGCGCGCGGCAATCTAATATGAAAGAGGCGGGATCGCTTTCCGGCCGGGCAGCGACGCCGGGGATGGCGTTTCACAAGCAGCGAAAGACGTTATCGCCGGATTTGAATACAGTAATATATGCGCAGCAGAATATCAGGAGGAGGAAAATGAAGAAGGGCGACTTGAGTCCGGTACTCGTCAACATAGGCTTTGGGAATGTCGTTGCAGCATCGAAGGTTGTGGCAATTGTAACACCGGGATCCGCACCGATGAAAAGACTGCGGGAGGAGGCCAAAAAAGCCGGAAGGCTGGTCGATGCGACTGAAGGCCGCCGCACCCGCTCGATCATCGTCACCGACAGCAACCATATCATCCTGTCCGCGATACAGGCGGAGACCATTACCCAGCGGTTCTTTGAGGAAAAAGAAGATATTGCAGCCGAGGAAGAATAGAGGGGGATTATTCATCATCTCCGCCCCATCCGGAGCGGGGAAGACATCTCTTTGCGCGAAGGCTCTCTCTCACATGCCGAATCTATCGTTCTCCGTTTCCTTTACGACGCGCCGTCCGAGACCGGGGGAAGTGAATAACAAGGATTATACATTTGTCAGGCGTGAGACCTTTAAGTCCATGGCCGAAGAAGGTGGGTTCGCTGAATGGGCCGAGGTTCACGGAGAACTTTACGGCACGTCAAGGGAAAGGCTTGAAATACTCATGCAGTCCGGCAGTGATGTGCTGCTTGATATCGACACGCAGGGCGCAATGCAGATGAAAAGGAATTACCCTGAAGGCGTTTATATATTTATACTCCCGCCCTCGCTCGAAGCGCTTAGAAAGCGCCTTGAAGAGCGCATGACCGACTCAGGCGACGAGATTCTCAAGAGATTTCGTAGAGCCTGCTCGGAAATAAGAACTTATACTGAATATGACTATGTTATAATTAATGACATTTTTGAGGATGCATTGAACGAATTAATGTCGGTGCTCAATGCCCAGAGGGCCCGCGCTCACAATATCAACCCCCTCTGGATTAAAGAACGTTTTTTGAATGAGGAGGTACGTTGAACATGGATATTATTTCTCTTCCGATCGAGTATGATCATCAGAAGATAGACGGGAGATTCAGAATCATTGCGATAGCGTCTCAGAGGGCGAAGGATCTTGCGGTTGGGGCTCAACCCAAGGTTAAGACCAGGTCGAAAAAAGTGACAACAATAGCTCTCGAAGAAACAGCCGGCAACTACATCGAATTCCTCACCGGGGATCAGGCCAGAAAAGCAAAGGAAGAGTCCCAGAAATTTGACTACCGGAAACTTCTTGAAGAGAAAAAGAGGGAGATGGCCGGTGAGGATATGACAGAATTCGAAAAGGACCTGAAGGTGTATCTCCACGAGAAGGAGACGATGGACAAGAAAGCCCTGGAGGGTCTCTTCATTGACAAACAAGACGAAGGTGCTGAGGGATAAATCCGTTCTCCTCGGTATTAGCGGCGGAGTCGCCGCTTACAAGTCTGTCGATCTCATAAGACGCCTCCGCGAGGATGGCGCCCGGGTCAATGTCATCGTGACGGAGTCCGCAAAACGTTTTGTAACTCCTCTCTCCCTTGAAGTTGCGTCTCAGAACAAGGTTTACGAAGACATCTATTCTTCCCCTTTAGCGCATATTTCGCTGCCCTCGGATGCGGATGTCATGATCGTGGCGCCTGCAACAGCCAACACCATAGGGAAATTCGCCGGCGGCATTGCCGATGATCTGCTCAGCCTGAGCTTCCTCGCTTTCAGGGGAAAGGTCATAATCGCGCCCTCGATGAACTGGAGAATGTATGAACACCCCGCCGTTCAGGGCAATTTGGATGCGCTTCTGAAGCTTGGCGTAATTCAGGCAGGCCCGGAGAAAGGCGCCCTGGCCTGCGGAGAGGAAGGCATGGGGAGAATGGCTGAGATTCCGGATATCATGGAGGCAGTAAAGGGCGCGCTTACAGACAAGGACTTTGCCAATGAAAATGTCACGATCACCGCGGGCCCTACGAGGGAATACCTCGATCCCGTCCGGTTCATTTCAAACAGGTCGTCCGGCAAGACGGGTTACGCGCTCGCCAGAGCCGCCATCAGGCGCGGGGCCGGTGTTACTCTGATAAGCGGGCCTACCGCGTTGCTTCAGCCGAAAGGCGTTATGTTCGTCCCGGTTGAAACGGCTGAGGACATGCGACGTGCCGTCAACCACTCTGCTGATTCTTCAACTATCCTGATAATGGCTGCCGCTGTTTCCGATTTTATTCCCGCGCAAAAATACGGGGAGAAAATCGAAAAATCCGGAGAGATGCTTCTCAAATTGACCTCCGCGCCGGATATACTGTCGGAAGTCGGAGCGAAAAAAAAGAGGCCCTTCATAGTCGGATTCGCAGCGGAAACGGGCAATAGGCTGGAAAGGGCGAGAAACAAGCTCCGCGGTAAAAATATGGATATGATTGTATTCAATGACGTCACCGGGGCGGGCTCCGGTTTCGACGTGGACACCAACAAAGTCACCCTTATAGACAGGGACAGAGAAACGGCGCTGCCTCTTCTCGGCAAGGATGAAGTTGCAGACGCCATACTGGACAGGGTATCCGAACTCAGAGCTTGACTTTGCCCGCGGTTAACATGAAAATCCGGACATAAATATGGGACGTGAAGACATCGAGAGACTCCGACAAAAGATCGCAAAAGATCCGGATTCCAAACTTTTTGTGCCGCTTGCAGAAGAATATAGAAAAGCGGGCATGGCTGATGAAGCCATCAACATTCTCAATCGGGGGCTTGAGAAACAACCGGCCTATCTCAGCGCCCGGGTTTCGCTCGGCAAGGCATATATGGACAAGGGGCTTCTCGACAAAGCAAAGGACGAGTTTCTCAAGGTCATCGCCGTCATTCCCGAAAATTTATATTCCCATAAAAAGCTGGCCGAAATTTACCGGGAGCTCGGCGAAAGGGACAAGACAATCAGTGAACTGCGTATTGCGCTGACCCTTAACCCCGCCGATGAGTGGGCGCTTTCAGCCCTCGCTGCCGTGGAGAATGGACCGCTGACGGTTCCCGAAGGGAATCAGGCGCGCGCCGCGTCCGGGTTGCCTGAAACTCCCGCCGGAATAATCCCGGAGGTTCAGGAAGAACCGGCGTCGCCCATAGAGATTTTCCCGGACGGGGAAGCTGCGAATGTGCAGCCTGTCATGGAAGGGCATGGGACTATTTATAACGCCTTTCTCGACGCAGAGAGCTTTATCCGGCAGGGCAAGTATACCCGGGCGATGGACATTTACAGGACCGCCCTGTCCGGGGACCCGGAAAATATACAGGTCCTGCAGCGCGCGGCGGAACTGAAAAACCTTCTGAGAATAGCGGGCAAGGATAAGGAAGCGCACATTATGCTGTTGCAAAGGTTTATTGAAGGAATAAAAAAGAGAAGAGATGAGTTTTCCGGCGGCAGTTAAAAAAGGAGGGTTTTCTGTCTAAATCAAACGCTTCAAACATGAAGGTGCTGGTTATCCACGGTCCGAATCTGAATCTCCTCGGCAAAAGAGAGACGTCAATCTACGGGAAAAAATCGCTGAAGGATATCAACAGGGAAATAATCTCCCTCGCTTTGGAACTGAGCCTCCGGGTGCAAATCGTTCAGCTCAACAACGAAGGGGATATCCTGAATGTTATTCACAAGAACGACTATGATGCGCTCATCATCAATCCTGCGGCGTATACGCACACAAGCGTCGCTATACGCGACGCGATTGCAGCGGTGGGCAAACCCGCCATAGAAGTCCACCTGTCGAATATCCACAATCGGGAAGAATTCAGACAGACATCCTATATAGCCGGCGTCGCCCGGGGACAGATAAGCGGCTTCGGGCATGAAAGTTACCTGCTCGGGCTCCGCGCGGCGAAAAGCATCCTGTCCAGGCAATAATTGCGTTTTACTCCCGGTGAATATGATGAATGACATCGTCCATACGCCAAGTCTTGTCCTTGTCAGGGAAGCCATGAAAAGGAAGAAAATCGACGGCTTCCTGGTCACCGACATCGCTAACATCCGCTACCTGACCGGCTTCACCGGCTCTTCAGGGTTTCTTCTCATTACGCGAAAAGAACAGTTCTTCGGAACCGACTTCAGATACAGGAGTCAATCCGGGCAGGAAGTAAAGGGATGGAATATCGTTATCGAAAGAGCGGGCAGAATCGAGTCGATCAGGACTCTCTGCAAAAAGACAGGAACGAAGAGTCTTGGTTTTGAGTCTGCCGCATCTTACGCATTTTACAGGCAATTGTTCCGGCAAGGATTGAGCGTAACTGCAACCGAACGTCTTATCGAACGGTTAAGGGAAATAAAAACTTCCGTGGAAATTGCCGGCATACGAAAAGCTGTTGTGAGAGCCGAGGAGGCGTTTCTTGAAGTAAAACCTTTTATCCGCAAAGGAACGCGGGAAAACGCTATAGCATCGCGACTGGCTGATCGCCTGCGCAGGAAGGGATGCAGAAATATTCCCTTCGGGATTATCGCGGCGTCCGGGTCTAATTCAGCCCTGCCCCATGCGGAACCGACGGACAAGAAATTGGAGAACGGGGATCTGGTCATCATCGACTGGGGCGGCGAGGCCGGCGGTTACTTTTCCGATATTACGCGGACATTTCTTGTAAGGGGGGAGAATATCAGCAAACAGATAGAACTGTATGAGGTCGTTTTAGCCGCAAACAGAAAAGCGATATCGTCAACCCGCCCTGATATTCAGTCAAGGGAAATTGACGGCGCCGCGAGGACATTAATCAGAAACGCAGGGTACGGCGCTCAGTTCGGACATGGCACGGGCCATGGCGTAGGGCTGCAGGTGCATGAATCACCCCGCATCTCATGGAATAGAAGCGTTACTATCAGAGAGAACATGGTCTTTACTATTGAACCCGGCATTTATGTGCCCGGCCTTGGAGGCGTGAGGATAGAAGATATGGTGGTGGTCGGCAAAAAGAAGGCTGAGGTGTTAACTTCCATGAAAAAAGAACTGGAGATTCTTTAACTAAAAAA
>CAZKLK010000045.1:0-12375 GCA_964553535.1 uncultured Nitrospiraceae bacterium | reverse complement strand
TATAAAACAACGTCACTGGATTCCGGCGTTCGCCGGAATGACGGTCCACACTAACCCAGAAGAACCGACAATTCTTATCGCTGGATTTGGGTAATAGCTTTAAATAATCAATTCAAACAATAGCAACTCAAGTCAAGCGCCTGAAAGTTATATTCTCACCCTTTTCAGTAAAGCCGAGTTTGTCACTACAGACAAAGAGCTTATAGACATTGCTGCCGCTGCAATAATAGGGTTTAGAAGTCCGAAAGCGGCAATCGGGATAGCAACAGTATTATAGAAGAATGCCCAGAAAAGGTTCTGCTTTATCTTTTTCATCGTGGCCTTCGAAAGCTTAATGCTTTTGATTACGTCCCTCAGGTCGTCCTTTACAAGTATGATCCCGCCTGTCTCCTTGGCTACGTCGGAACCGCTGCCTATGGCTATCCCGATGTCGGACTGCGCAAGTGCCGGGGAGTCATTGACTCCGTCACCAACCATTGCAACTACCTTGCCTTCGGCCTGGAGGTCTTTAACCACTTTTGCTTTGTCGCCCGGAAGGACATTGGCAATTATTCTTTCTATGCCGACTTCCCCCCCGATCGCTTTTGCAGTCCTCTCATTGTCCCCCGTCAGCAGGACAACCTGCACTCCCTCTGTTTTAAGATCCTTTACCACATCCTCGGCAAATTCCTTTAACGTATCGGCAACTGCGATTAACCCCTTGAGTTTGTTATCCTCGGCAACGATCATTACCGTATTCCCTTTTTCCTCAAGACCGGATATCATGGTCTCTTTTTCTTCTGCCGGGACCCCTCTCTCTTTCATCAGCCGCCTGTTGCCTATCAGTATTTCCCTGTCGTTGAAACTTACCTTCACTCCATGTCCCGGTATGGCTTCAAAGGATTTCGCATCCGGAATCGAAAGGCCCATGATATTCGCGCGTTTTATGATCGCCTCTGCAAGGGGATGCTCTGAGCCTTTCTCGGCTACGGAAGCGGCAAGGAGGACATCGGTTTCACTCCCGTCGAAGGTTACTATCTCTGTAACCTCGGGTTCTCCTCTGGTGAGCGTCCCGGTTTTGTCGAAGACGACTGCCGTGAGTTTTTCAGCCTTTTCAAGATATTCGGCACCACGAATGAGAATGCCAAGTTCGGCGCCCTTGCCTACTCCCACCATTAATGCCGCGGGCGTTGCGATGCCGATCGCACACGGACAGGCGATGATAAGGACGGCCACAAACGAAAGGAGGGCCGAAGTATAATTGCCGAAAAGAATCCAACCTGCCGCCGCGAAAAAAGCCACACTGATAACGGCCGGAACGAAATAGGAGGCTATCTTGTCGGCAAGCCTCTGGATTCCTGCTGAAGATGCCTGCGCTTCCTCGACCATCTTTATGATCTGGTTCAACGTGGTGTCGGCGCCCACCTGTGTTGCCCTGAACTTAAAAGAACCGACTTTGTTCATCGTCCCGCCGATGACCTTATCAGCTGTCTTCTTTTCCACGGGAACGCTTTCTCCGGTTATCATTTTTTCATCAACCGCCGAATATCCATCTATGACAATGCCGTCCGTCGGGATCTTTTCACCGGGCCTCACAACAACGATTTCGTCCACCATAACAGATTCAGCGGGTATCTCAATTTCTGTATTGTCCCGCATTATCCTCGCAGTCTGGGGTCTGAGATCGAGAAGCTTCCGGATTGCTGCAGAGCTTCTTTTCTTTATGATCTCCTCCATGTATTTGCCCAACAAGACGAACGCGATGATTATGGCAGAAACCTCGAAATAGACATTCTTTTCTTCAACTGGCAAAACTCCCGGGAAGAATACGATGAAGGCACTGTAAATGTAAGCGGTTGTCGTACCTAAAGCAATGAGGAAGTCCATGTTTGCCACCCGATTTTTAATCGCATGCCAGGCGCCGACATAAAATCCTTTCCCTCCAAAGACCATAATAGGGGTAGTTATAATAAAGAGCCACACACCCCAGGTGAACCACGGAAGCCAGGGAATGGGAACCCAGGTAAGAACCGTAGCTCCTGCGGCGAGGCCGAGGAAAACCGCCGCCCTGAAAATTGCCAGCACAACCACACCTGTGAGCGCGATGGTGACCCGACGCTTCATCGACTTCAGCTCCCGTTCCGGAGCTTCGAAGGTTCTGACACAGGTCTCGCTGCAGAAATAATATGTCCTGCCGCCCGCTTCCCGTTTAATCGAGCGGTCTTTGGGTATGACCATCCCGCATATCGGGTCTTTCGCCATCCCGGATGTCATCGGTCTTGGTTCTTCAGTGGAGGCTTTTAAAAAAGATTCCGGGGCTTTGTCGAAGTCCTGCTTGCATATTTCAGAACAGAAATAATAAGTTATTTCTTTGTATGCAGACGTCCCTACCGCATCCTTGTCTTCTATCTCCATCTTGCATACAGGGTCGGTAACTTTCATCTTTTCTCCCTTCAAGGAAAAGGGGCTCAAAATATCTCTTATTTTAAGCCCCTCTGTACTCCCTGATTTTTAGGGGAATAAAATCTCTTAGTGTTTGTGCGGATCAGTCCCGGGAGCAGCTTCCTTTTCAGTCTCGTCGCTGTCCGCTTCCTTTGATGTCGCGGGAGACGGCTGTTCCATCATTCCGTGCATCATCATTCCCCTCATATCCGTCATCATTTTCTCCAATTTCTCGATCATTTTCTCCGCGTCCTTCATCATCTCTTTTTTCTCAACGGGACTCAAGCCCCGGATCATTTTTTGCTGCATCCCGATCATATCCGTCATTATCTGCATCATATCCCGCGCCATCATCCCATGTCCCATCATCTGACCGGTCCGCGGACACATCTTTGGACACATCTGCATCATCCCCTGCATGTGCTGCCGGCCATGCATCATGGGCATCTGCCGTTCACCCTGCACCATGCGCTGCTCATGCATCTGCATCATTGGGCATTTCATCTGCATCTGCTGTCCTCCCGGCTTAGCAGCTTCCATGACTCGCTGCTGAGGGACAGCCATTTCAGCATATAACGGCGCGGCAAAAAAAACTATTGTCACCAGGCAAATTACCAACTTTTTCATAATTCCTCCTTTTTCTGCGGCTGCTTTTCCCATTTCCATATGACCTTACTTCTTCTCCTTGGCCGCATATTTTTCCGGTTCCTTGTCAAACTTCTCCTTGCAGATTTTCGCGCAGAAATAATATGTATCCCCCTGATAAATGCTTGTGGCAACAGCTTTCTTCTCATCCACTGTCATATTGCAGACGGGATCCTTCGCCATTTCCATCACCTCCGCTCAGCCCTGAAAATGCACGTTATGCCAGGCATATATGCAACAAAAGCTTTCGGGCGGTTCCTTTGAAGAATCTCATAACAAGGCTATCAAAACTCGCGGGAATCGTTAAACCGATTCGCTGCCGTCCTGTTCCCGCAGTTCACGGAGGGCATTTCGGGCAGCACGCGCCTCCGCCTCCTTTTTGCTCCTTCCGAAGGCTGTTCCGAACTTCCTCCCCTGAATGTAGACATCAACCGTGAAGACCTTGTTATGTTCTTCACCTTCCTGTCTGACAGTCCTATACTCGGGGGTACTGTTAAAAAGAAGCTGCGTCTTCTCCTGGAGTTCGGTCTTGAAATCATGAAATTCGCCGGACATCAGGACAGATTCTATCTTGCCCTGAAAAAGCCCTAAAATGAGACGCCGCGCGCTCCCATACCCCCCGTCGAGGTATACTGCACCAAAAACAGCCTCGGCGGCATCGGCGAGAAGCGATTTTTTCTTCCTCCCCCCTGTTGATTCCTCCCCCTTGCCAAGTCTGAGGTATTTCCCGAGAGAGAGGGTTGCAGCGATTTCCGAAAGCATGGATTCTTTCACGAGATACGATTTGGCTTTGGCCATAACAGATTCAGGAATACTGCCGTTCCATTTGTAGAGGTATTCGACAATGATAAATCCAAGAACCGAGTCGCCAAGGAACTCAAGCCGTTCATTGTAATTATGCACCTTGTCAGGGTTCTCATGAAAAAATGACCTGTGTGTAAGGGCATCGATAAGGATTTGCCGGTTCTTGAACGAGTAGCCGAGGATATTTTCCAGTTCCGTTAACGTGTTCTCAACCATTTGTCAAGAGGCAAAAACAGGACTTCTTACGGGTTAAATTTTTTGAAAACGAGACAGGCATTTGTTCCGCCGAAGCCGAAAGAGTTTGTCAACGCATAATGCACAGACATCATTCTCGATGTATGCGGCACATAGTCGAGATCGCATTCGGGATCGGGGTTATCAAGGTTAATGGTAGGCGGGACGTTGTCATTGTGAACACATAAAACGGTAATGACCGCTTCAACTCCTCCTGACGCGCCAAGCAGATGGCCTATCATTGATTTTGTCGAGCTCACGCAGAGTTTGTATGCGTGTTCTCCGAACACCTTTTTGATTGCCTGCGTCTCAAGTTCATCGCCGTGTTTCGTAGAAGTGCCGTGGGCGTTTATATATTGTATGTCTGAAGGTCGGACGCCGGCGTCTTTCAGCGCAAGATCCATGCATCTCGCAGCCCCCTCTCCGCCGGGCGATGGGGATGTTATATGGTATGCATCGGCAGTCATGCCATACCCGGCCAATTCAGCGTAAATTCTTGCGCCCCTGTCGGTCGCATTTTCGATGCTCTCAAGAATCATTATTCCCGCGCCTTCTCCCATAATAAAGCCGTCCCTTTCAGCATCAAAAGGCCTGCTTGCCCTTTCAGGCTCATGATTTCTCGTGGAAAGTGCTTTCATGGCATTGAATCCTCCCACGCCCAACGGCGTTATGACGGCTTCCGCTCCGCCGGCGATCATGGCGTCGGCATCACCCCTCTGGATTATCCTGAAAGCATCCCCGATCGAGTGGCTTCCTGTCGCGCATGCTGTGGCCACCGCAGAGTTCGGCCCCTTTGCGCCAAATCTGATTGAAATCTGGCCGGATGCCAGATTAATAATGAGCATAGGTATAAAAAAAGGGCTGATTTTTTTCGGACCTTTTTCGATCAACACGGAATGGTAGCGTTCAATAGCATGCAGCCCTCCCATGCCTGAACCCACAATTACCCCCGTCCGCTCAGCGTTTTTTTCGGTAATTTTCAGGCCGGAATCCTTCAAAGCCATTGTGGTAGCGGCAATAGCAAAATGGATGAAGCGGTCCATCTTCTTAATTTCTTTCGGTTCAATGTAATCTTCAGGGTTGAAACCGTTAACTTCCCCCGCAATCTGTGTAGAAAACGCAGATGCCTCAAACTGGGTAATTCTCCTTATCCCCGGCCGTCCGGCGATAAGGCCCTGCCAGGAGTCATCGGCAGTGACGCCCAGCGGGGTAACCATTCCCAACCCTGTCACAACAACTCTTTGCTTGGTCATCAGGATTCCCTAAAGTTCACAAGCCTATTTTTTCGTATTGATATACTCTATCGCGTCCTTGACTTTCGCGATTTTTTCGGCGTCCTCATCCGGTATCTCTATGCCGAAAGCCTCCTCGAACGCCATAACAAGCTCGACTGTATCAAGTGAATCCGCCCCAAGGTCCTCGACAAAAGACGCCTCTGGAACGACCTCAGCCGCATTCACTCCGAGCTGCTTCGCAATAATTTCTCTCACCTTTTCCTCAATCATTCGTTCACCTCCAATTTTCAGATTCTGCGATACATGATACATGATTTAAGGAACGAAATTCCGCCGCTGCGTACCACGCACCCTGCTTCATGCATCTATTATCATGTCACATATACATTCCGCCGTTCACATGAATCACCTGGCCGGTGATATAACCGGCATCCCGTGACGCAAGAAATGCGACCGCCCCTGCGACGTCATCCGGCGTTCCAAACCTTCCAAGCGGTATCAGCTTCTTCATTTCACTCTTGATATTGTCCGGCAGGACATCCGTCATCGCTGTTTCTATAAAGCCCGGAGCAACGGCATTGACGGTTACCCCCCTTACTGCATACTCACGGGCAACCGTTTTGGTAAAACCGACGATCCCAGCCTTTGATGCGCTGTAGTTCGCCTGCCCCGGGTTTCCCATAAATGCGGCGACAGAAGTGATATTGATGATTCTTCCGTAGCGCTGCCTCGTCATATCCTTGACGGCCTCTCTCGTGCAAAGGAACACCCCCTTGAGGTTTATATCAATCACGGCATCCCAGGCATCCTCCTTCATTCTCATCAGCAACCCGTCTTTGGTTATTCCCGCGTTGTTCACGAGTATATCAATTCTGCCGAACTCTTTCCGGGTTTCCTCAAAGACTTTTTCGACTTCTTCTGCGTTCGACACATCAAGCCTCATCCCGATGACTTTGGTTTCCGATTGTGACAGCGATGCCGCGACTTCATGCGCTGATTCGAATGTTCGCGCCGCGACGACCAGGTTCACTCCCTGTTGCGAAAGCTTTTCAGCAATCGCTTTTCCGATGCCGCGAGTGCCGCCGGTTACAATGCCGCACTGCCCCTTCAAATTCATCTTTCCTCCCGTGTGTTCCTCAAAACTGGCATTAATTTTAACAAAGAGCCCCCCTCTTTTCCAGTTTTTATTGATGACACCCCTTGATAAAGTCCGGGGGAATCATTGTAATATTCGGCAGTTTATGATAATAATAATTGTGTTTTCTTTTTATTGAGAATGTTCGCAGTGATCGCTATCTGACGCGAATTCTGATAGAATCCATTCCCCTCACATGTATTGCGGGGGTATTTATTTGACGAAAAGGACAAAAAATGACGAAAGGTAAAGTATATCTGATCGATGTGACGAACAGGGATGGAGTCCAGACCTCAAGGATACTCCTCCCCAAGCTTTCAAAAACAATGTTGAATATTTATCTTGACGAAATGGGAATTTATCAAAGCGAGATAGGATTCCCGACCCTGAAACATGAGATTAACTACATCAATGCGAATCTTGAACTGGTGAAGCTCGGAGCCTTTAAAAGAGTTCATCTTGAAGGATGGTGCAGGGCGGTTCCAGAGGACGTAAAACTAAGCTTCAAAAACTGCCCTGAACTGAAACATCTGAACGTATCCGTCTCCACATCGGAGATAATGATTCAGGGCAAATTTCAGGGCAAAAAAACATTTAAAGACATTATCAAATCTCTTGTCGAATCTGTTAAGACCGCAAAAGATCTGGGCGCAGATACAGTTGGCGTCAATGCAGAAGACGCTTCGCGAACCGAGCTTGACAGGCTGATTGAATTTGTCATCGCGGGAAAAGAGGCGGGCGCGGACCGTTTCAGATACTGCGACACGCTCGGGGCCGATGATCCGATAACTATCTATGAACGCACCAAGGCCCTGGCGCTTGCGACAAAGTTCCCGCTCGAAATGCATTGTCATAATGATCTTGGCATGGCTGAAGCGGTGTCCATAGCCGGGTCTCAGGGAGCGGTGGAAGTCGGTATTGACTCCTATATTAATACCACTATTAACGGGTATGGCGAGCGCTGCGGGAACTGCGACCTGGTATCAACAATACTCGCCCTGAAATTCTCTCTGGGATTGAAGGACAAGCTCCCGCTCGACGAGCATATCGATCTCACAAAAGCATGGAAAATCGCTAAATACGCCTCGTATGCATTCAATATCCCCATACCGATCAATCAGCCCGGAGTCGGGGCAAATGCTTTCGCTCACGAGTCAGGGATACACGCTGACGGCGCTCTGAAGGACAGAAGGAATTATGAACTTTATGACCCGGAAGATGTCGGCAGAGGCGAGCCCGAGCTTTCTGAAACAGGGCGGATCATCACAACAGGCGAATACGGCGGCATTAAGGGATTCAGGCACGTGTACGACAATCTCGGCATTCACTTCCACGATGACAGCGAGGCGAGGAAGATCCTCGAACTTGTTCAATATGCAAACCTTCATACTCAAAAACCTCTGACGGATGACGAACTGAGACTGGCTGCAACTTATCCGGAAGCGGTAAAAAAGATATTGACTGTTGTTGTTTAGATGTATACGATCACTTTGATACCCGGCGACGGCACAGGTCCGGAAATATCAGCCGCGACAAGCAGGGTCCTCGAGGCCACCGGTATACCCATTCGGTGGGACATACAGGAAGCCGGCATAGATGTATTTGAAAAAGAAGGCACACCCCTGCCTGAAAGAGTAATTGATTCCATCAAAAAGAATAAGGTAGCCATCAAAGGGCCTGTCACGACTCCTGTCGGAACAGGATTCAGGAGTGTCAATGTGACGTTGCGGCAGGTCCTTGATCTCTATTGCTGCCTGAGGCCTTCCAGAACATTTCAGGGCGTGAGGAGCCGGTTCCAGAACATCGACCTCGTCATCATCCGCGAAAATACAGAAGACCTTTATGCAGGAATTGAATTTGCCAAAGGTTCACAGGATGCCCTCAGGGTAATTCAACTTATTGAGGAATTGGCCGGGAAGCGCATCAGGCACGATTCGGGAATCAGCATCAAGCCGATATCCGTATTTGGCACGGAGCGCATTGTCCGCTATGCATTCGAATATGCACGCAAAAACGGGCGCCGGAAAGTCACCGCTGTTCACAAGGCAAACATCATGAAATACTCAGACGGTCTTTTTCTTGAGACCGCGCGCAATGTAGCCGCCCGGCACCCCGATATCGAATTCGATGACCGGATTGTCGATAACATGTGCATGCAGCTCGTTCAGAAACCCGAACTCTACGATGTCATTGTTCTTCCGAATCTTTACGGGGACATTATATCCGATCTGGCGGCAGGCCTTATCGGAGGGCTCGGAGTCGCTCCGGGCGCCAACCTTGGTGGAGAGTACGCGGTCTTTGAGCCAGTTCATGGAAGCGCCCCGAAATACAAAGGGTTGAACAAAGTGAATCCCCTTGCTATGATACTTTCAGGCGTAATGATGCTCAGACATTTAGGCGAGTTGCCGGCTGCGGACAGGCTTGAACAGGCAGTTGCCTCGGTCGTCGCCGAGGGGAAGCACGTGACCTATGACCTCAAACCGCATCCTGATGACCCTACAGCCGCCTCGACGTCGGAGATGGCTGATGCAATTATTGCCCGCTTGCAGTAGCCGGCCCATGGAAAGCGGCAGTTCATCAAAAGAACAACCTCCACATACCGGATTAACTTCTAAATTAAAATACTCAATCTGTTTGGGAATTTGGCGCTTGAAATTTCGCGTTCATTAATATATGTGGCCTGATATCGTTCTCATCATTATTTTCATTGTCATTAACGGTTTCTTCGCCGCAGCCGAAATAGCTGTTGTCGCGACGCGGCGAATCAGGATCCGGCAACTAATCGAAGAAGGCAACAAGAACGCTCTTATCCTCCAAAAATTCAAGGAAAATCCCGACAGGTTTCTCGCTACGATCCAGATCGGCATCACCCTTGCGGGAGTGATTGCCGCGGCCATAGGAGGCGCCACAGCAGTCCAGGTCATCAAACCTATTATTCAGGAGATTCCGATTCGCCCCGTCGCCGCCTCTGCCGAGGCAGTATCTATCGGCATCGTAACCATTGTCATTACCTATTTCCTCCTCATCTTCGGGGAACTGATTCCAAAATCCATCGCATTGACTAACCCCGAGCGAATCGGCATGAAAAGCGCGGTAATCGTCAATTACTTTTCCAGGGCTGCTTTTGTCTTTGTGCAGATTCTGACGTTCAGCACCAATATTCTTCTTAAGCCATTCGGCAAGAAGACCCATACCGGAAGGGCCATCACGGAGGAAGAGGTCCGAATGCTCATCAAGGAAGGCGGCGAGCAAGGGATATTTGAACCGACCGAACAGGCTATCATTCATAGTGTGTTTAAATTTACCGATATGTCAGTCAGGGAGGTTATGGTTCCATCAACGCAGATGGTCACTATTAGCCTAAACTTCTCCGTTGATGACATAAAAACGGTTATTACCGAGGAACAGTTCTCCCGCTATCCTGTCATCGGGAAAGACGTGAATGACATCAGGGGAATACTGTATGTTAAGGATTTTCTAAATGCCCTGACGCGAGGCACTGTCGATATACGAAAACTCCTGAAACCTCCATTCTTTATTCCCGAGACTATGAAAATAAGCAACCTCCTCAGGGAGATGCAGCGAAAGCGGGTTCATATGGCATTGGTTATTGATGAATACGGCGGCGTTTCAGGTCTGGTAACGATGGAGGACCTGCTTGAAGAGATTGTCGGTGAAATCAGGGATGAATACGACACCGAGAGTCCGGTCATACACCTTGGCGGAGGATTGATGCTCGTCGATGCATCAATCAGCATCCGGGATCTGAAGGAAGACCACCATATCGATATCCCGGAATCCCCGGAATACGAGACCCTCGGTGGCTTCCTGCTCGCCAGCCTTCAGAGAATTCCCAAGGTCGGAGACATTGTAGAAACGGAAGGGAAGCGGATCGCCATATCCGAGATGGTGGGGCAGAGGATTTCAAAGGTGAAGATGGAGAAGCTGCCTGAAGAGCCCGCTGAAAGATAACGGTTTTTCAACAGACTCTTCGATGCTATGTGAAAGCGCCCTCTGTCTTGCGCTGAAGGTCTTCAGGGCAGTCAGCAGGTAATCTGCCCGGCCTCCCATGTTGCCATTCTTCCCCGACATCATCTATAATTTCACTCCGCCATGAAGAGAAAAATAACCGTCATAGGAGCAGGAAATGTCGGCGCCACCACAGCCCAGCTCGTTGTGCAGTCAGGGATAGCCAATGTCGTGCTATTTGATATCGTTGAGGGAATGCCCCAGGGCAAGGCCCTGGACATGGCAGAAGCCTGTCCCCTTTGGAATTCACCATCATCAATTATCGGCACGAACAGTTATGCCGATACTTCGGGTTCCGATCTCGTCGTCGTTACCGCGGGGCTCGCCAGAAAACCCGGCATGTCACGGAGCGATCTTCTTCATGCAAATGCCGACATTGTGGGAGGCGCATGCACCAAGATTGCGAAATATTCCCCAAACTCAATTATCATAATTGTCACAAATCCAATGGATGTCATGGCTCACCATGCCTGGAAAACTGCCGAGTTTTCCTGCAGGCGGGTTATGGGTATGGGCGGAATTCTCGATGCCGCAAGGCTGACGGCTTTCCTTGGCTGGGAACTGGGGGTTTCGCCTGAAGATATAGAAGCAGTGGTGCTCGGCGGCCACGGTGATGATATGCTCCCGCTCCCTCGATTCACGACAGTCAAGGGCATTTCCTTGATTGAGTTGCTGCCGAAAAAGAAGATTCAGGAGCTGATAGAGAGAACGAGGAAGGGCGGAGCTGAAATTGTCTCACTCTTGAAATCCGGAAGCGCATATTATGCGCCTGCCGCAGCTACCTTCCAGATGATAAAATCGGTCCTTTTTGATGAAAAACGCCTGCTGCCCTGCTCTGCATTTCTGAACGGCGAATACGGCGTGAAGGACATTTACATGGGTGTGCCGGTCATCCTCGGCAAGGAAGGAGTCGAAAAAATCGTTGAGGTGAAATTGACGAAAGAAGAAAAAGCCCAGTTCAGGAAATCGTGCGAATCAGTTCGAAAAATGGTCAAAAATTTAGGGATATAGGCGGAGGGAATGTGGAAAGAACACTGTCGATAGTCAAGCCGGATGGCGTGAAGAAGAACCTGATCGGCGAGGTGATAAGGAGATTTGAGCAGCAAGGGCTCAGAATCGCTGGCCTCAGAATGCTCAGGATGACAGCGGGCGACGCAAAGGGGTTTTACCTGGTTCACAAGGAACGGCCTTTTTATGAAAGCCTCACGCAGTTCATGTCGGAAGGTCCGATCGTCGTGATGGTGGTTGAAGGGGTTAACGCCATCAGCAAGGTCCGGGAGATCATGGGAGCAACCAATCCGAAAGACGCGGCGCCGGGCACGATACGGGCCGACTTTGCGTCCAACATCGAACACAATATCGTTCATGGATCGGATTCCGCGGAATCCGCCGCATGCGAGATACCGTATTTCTTCCCAGCCCTCGAGATTTGCTGATCTGCAAATAATGTTCGCCCGATCTTCAGCGGTCCAAGGTTGACAGGGACAAGGGCAAACGTGTTATTTTATAAACTCTTTTAGGCGCGTAGCTCAGTGGGAGAGCGCTTCCTTGACGCGGAAGAGGCCAAGGGTTCAATCCCCTTCGCGCCTACCATATAAATCAATAACTTACAATCCCCTTTTGTCACTTTAAGTCCCGAAACTATGCAGTAAATATGCAGTGCGTTTTTCTTCCCCGGTGAAATTCAGCATATTTACAGCATTCTGTAAATGGTTCGGAGGATAACCTATATTTAGCCCACATAATTCGTAAATTCTTCCAAAAAAGATAGCCAATAATCCTGAGAGCTTTGATATCATTGAGTTTGCGACAACTCGAAACCAAAGAAAGGAAGATTGGCTATATGACAGAGTGTATCACAAAACAGCTCAC
>CAZKLK010000044.1:0-12383 GCA_964553535.1 uncultured Nitrospiraceae bacterium | reverse complement strand
ATTCCTAACATAATCCGATGAAGGCACCGCTCATTCTGATATAATCGTCTATTGTTATGAAATCGTCCTGGAAAGATAATATCTCCTTCACCCTTATTGAACCTCAGGAACCCGGCAATATCGGGTCTTCTGCCCGGGCCATGCAGAACATGGGGTTCAGGAATCTCGCACTGGTTAATCCTGTGCATTTTCGGACGAAAGAAGCCAAGCGGATGGCATGCCAGGGCTATGATCTTCTGAAAAAGGTAGTGGTCTATGCCAGATTCGACGATGCGATACATGACAAACATCCGATTGTTGGCACCACGAGGAGACTGGGAACAAGGAGAGGGATGATTGTTCCCTTAAGAGACAGCATCAGGAAAATCATCTCCGCTGCGCAGAAGAACAGGGTGGCGGTGCTCTTCGGCAGGGAGCGGAATGGGCTGACGAACCGGGAGGTGAACGAATGCGGGCTCCTTGGTACGATACCGTCAGACCCCGAAACCCCCTCTCTCAATCTCGCTCAGAGCGTCCTTCTCGTGGCATATGAACTCAGTCAGAAATCATATAAGACGGCATTGCCGGAACTGGTTGAGCAGGGAAAACTGCCGCATCTTTATGAGAGGATCGAATCAAGCCTGAAACTCCTCGAATATATCCCGCGGGGTGACAGGGACCTCGAAAAAAAGATCATGAAGAACCTGAAGCACCTCATCGGGAGGTCCGGGCTCACCGAATGGGAGCTGAATATGATCTACGGAATCTGCTCGCAGGTGGAGAGAAAGCTGAAAAATTGACTTAGTCCATGACTTAGTTTAAAATAAGGTTCAGGGAGGTTACTATGCCTACAATCAATATTCATGATGCAAAGACCCATTTGTCCCGTATCCTCAGCCGTGTCGAAGGGGGAGAGGAAATTATCATTTCGAAAGCAGGTCGTCCGGTTGCACGTATAGTTCCTCTGAAAGAAAAAATGAAAAAGCGGATTCCCGGGACAGCAAAGGGCAGCATTACCATAATGAATGATTTTTTCAGGCCGTTGCCTGAGGATATCCTAAATGAGTTTGAGAAATGAATGCCCTGTTGGATACTCATGTTTTTCTCTGGTGGATAAACGATGATCCGCATCTCCCGGTTTATATCAGATCGATTATAGCCGACAGTAGAAATGAATTGTTCTTCAGCGCTGCCTCTTGCTGGGAGATTGCAATTAAATGTCGACTTGGAAGGATCAAACTTCCGCAGAAGCCCGATATGTTTATCATTGATCAGCTTGCGAAAAATGCGGTTCAAAGCCTTCCGGTATATGTAAGTCATGCCCTTTTTGAGTGCAATCTGCCGGCTCTGCACCGGGACCCTTTTGACCGTATGCTCGTCTCTCAGTCTAAGATCGAAAAGATGCCAATAATAACCGGCGATCCCCTTATCAAGCAGTATAAAATCAGTGTCATCTGGGGTAAGGATTGATACAAAGACCGAGCCCTGAGCAGATCAAGAATCATCAGCAAAGCCGGCAGCAATAGAGATGCTCCCATCGTTTAGCAGAAGAGATGAAATGGCTTTAACTTGCAGTCAGCAATACGGAAATAGTCTATAAATGAACGAACACAAGTCTGCTACACTTTTTATCTTTTCTCACAGGAAGTATGCGGATTCATCTTTTCTATCGACGATGGTCATTTCTCCTCATAACAAATAATCACGGGAAAACGTCTGTCAGCATGTTCACATAGAAAGCCGCAGATTTGGACTTCGGCGAGATTTGAAGATTTACAAAACAAATGCGCGTTCCGCCGACAGTGCAAACCTTGAACATTTCAATCGTAAATCTCGTTTCAGCATGGCTGATTTTTTTGTGCAGACCCTGGAATTTATTTCGACTCTATTGCTTCTTATTTACTGTGAAGTACATCCATCAAGCGTATGGCCTCTGAATCGCTTATCTTCCAGAATAGACCCATACCCCGGCTCCTAATAAGAGCACGATTATAAATACCTCCCCAACTGTTCCCTAATACCATCAAAGACCAAATGACAGATCTCTTCAACGTGCGGCATGACCATATTTTTATGCAACGTCAGGGTGTACCCTCTCAATTTTGCATATGTGTAGGTGTCAGAGAGAAACATGGTATGTTACCTTCGGGGTGAAAGGCGCAATTCCTCTCAAGGGGCTTTCGACGGCAAGCCTTCGAATAAGCATCATTCCGCTGCGAGAGTTGAGGAATGATGTATGAAGGACCAAGCCGCTGCGCCAGATATGGGGATTCGATAAATTCTCTCGGAACGAACTTTATCGAAGTGGATAAATGGGACAGTGGATTTGTCTTCTTTTGACCTGCACGAGATTATCGTAATCCGAAAATAGAGATTGAGATTGGCGCCATTGGGAAGGGATAGCGTACAAAAGGGTGATTTCAGACAATAGGAGAGTATAGCGAGACGGGGTGGTGGTTTCGCAGGTTGCTGGAGACTTGAATTTTGTGTTGTCGGTGGTGTTCATGAGTATTGATCCGGAGGGCCGTTGCACCTGGCGGGAAGCAGAAGCTCAACCATAACCATAGTGCCTTTTTTGCAGACGGGACACATATTGATATCGATACCGCAGATTCTGAGCAATTGATCCTGCCATGTCTCTGGTTTGTCTTTTTAAAATAACGGAGAGAGGGCTCAATGTTCTGGAAAAGAAACCATCTGCCATCAATTTGAAATTTCTGTTCCAATTTCCTGAGTATGTGCGCTTCAGAAACACAAAACGGATAAAAACAGAAACGGAAGATTCTGACAGTGATACTCCGGCTATGCCGGAATAGCCACATATGATTTGAAGAAGATCGATTCTGACTACTTTACGGAGGAATAGATCGACAGGCATCTGAACCGACAGATATCAGCTTGACAACAGCATCTTGAATACGTATATTACACGTATAAAGGAGAAGGAAAAATGCAGAAGAAATTGACCATAACAGTTGACGAAGCGGTATACAAAGGCCTTCATAAAGCTATCGGTCCACGTAAAATCAGCAAATTTGTCGAAGAACTTGTCCGCCCCCACGTCTTACGCCCTAACTTGGAATTAGCATACTCCCAGATGGCCAAAGACAAAAAGCGGGAGTCAGACGCGCTGGAATGGGCCGAGGCCACCTTCAAGGATGCCGCACATGAAAAGGGGTGAGGTGTGGTGGGTGAATTTTGCCCCTTCCGTCGCCGGCGAAATCAAAAAGAAACGTCCCGCCGTTATCGTCAGCAATGACGCCTCAAACAAATTCCTCAACCGCGTTCAGGTCGTCCCTCTCACCGGCAAAACTGATCGTCTTTATCCGAGTGAAGCGCTGGTCATGCTCAATGGAAAGGAAAGCAAGGCCATGGCTGACCAGTTGGCTACTGTGAGCAAGTTGCGATTGTTTAAACGGGCAGGCGTGCTCTCGGAAGAAGATCTGAGCAAAATTAGCGAGATCATAAAAATCCAACTCGAAATTTACTGATCTTCATCATGCCCGAAGTCCTGCCCTCGAATGCCTCTATCGGGGGTTTTTAGTCGGGCTTCCATGTCTTCAAAGGATTTGATACCCGCCTGAGGACTGGGGGAATGACGGAACATATGAGAAGAATTCTGTCAGTCAGGCGCATATATTTCGTGCGCTATTTATAGCAGTCGGGGAGAAGTCTGAAAAACGCTTATTTTGCTGTTTTTTGTAAATATTACGGTATTTAAGTTAAAATCATACCCATGAAGCCATTCGAGTACGTTGTAGATTTTCACGGTCATGCCTGTCCCGGACTCGCGTTTGGTTACAGGGCGGCTCTATTTGCCCTCCGCGAACTTGGAGACCGTGCGGGTGATGAAGAACTCATTGCAATCGTTGAAAATAATTCCTGCGCAGTCGATGCCATTCAGGCAATGACGGGATGCACATTCGGAAAGGGCAATCTGATTTTTAACGATTATGGGAAACAGGTGTATAAATTTATCAGGCGGCCTTCGGCTGAGGGTATCAGGATATCGGTGGACTGGTCATTTCCCGAGAGCGAGGAAGAGAAGGGTATTTGGGACAGGTATATACGGGGTGAACGCTTCGATGAGGTGCTGAAATTTGTGCACGGAAGGAAGACAAAAAAAATTGAGATGATCCTGAATGCAAGGGATGAAGAACTGTTTAAAGTATCCCGTTATGCGATGGAACTTCCGGATGAGGCGAAAATCTATCCAAGTATCAGGTGTGCGGTCTGCGGCGAAAAGACGATGGAGCCGAGGGCGCGGCTGAAGAACGGTGAAATCGTGTGCATACCTTGTTTTAAGTCTTAGCAGGGAATGAATATGAATGAAATTATAACCAAAGCGGAGATTCTGACCGAGGCGCTTCCATATATCCGTAGTTTCTATGGCAAGACATTCGTAATAAAATACGGAGGCGCCGCGCAGGTGCGGGATGATCTGAAAGAATCTTTTGCGAAAGATATCGTGATGCTGAATTTTATCGGAATACGCACTGCGATCGTGCACGGCGGAGGACCGAAGATATCGGTGACAATGGAAAAAATGGGGAAAAAGCCGGAATTCATACATGGACAGCGCGTCACCGATAAGGAGACTATGGACATTGTCGAAATGGTGCTCGGCGGTCTTATCAACAAGGAAATTGTCTCGCTGATCAATAACCACGGGGGGAGGGCAGTCGGACTGAGCGGCAAGGACGGAGGGCTCATTAAGGCAAAGAAGAAACTTATACGGAAATCCTCTGAAGCGGGTTCCGAAGAAATTATCGATATCGGCCTTGTCGGCGAGGTTTCACACGTTGATCCACATATAATCAGGACTCTTGAAAAAGATGGGTTTATCCCTGTTATTTCCCCGGTCGGAGTGGGCACAAAAGGAGAGACGCTGAATATAAATGCCGATTATGCGGCGGCGGCGGTGGCAGCATCTCTGCGGGCGGAAAAATTGATTCTTCTGACGGACGTGCCCGGGATCGTTAACAGGAAAGGCATGACGGTGTCTGCAATGAAGAAAAATCAGATTCAAAAGTTGATCCTTGACGGCACAATCAGCGGAGGGATGATACCCAAAGTGCAGGCGTGTCTCAGGGCAACAGAAGGCGGCGTAGCAAAAACCCATATTATCGACGGGAGGGTCCCGCATTGCCTGCTGCTCGAGATTTTCACGCATCAGGGAATTGGCACTGAAATTCAGAAGTAGCAGAAGCGCTCTGATTTTGCTCTTGCCTGTTCTGGCCGGCGCCGTAATCTATCTGTCAGCAGTTCCCGACATTTCAAAACTCAAAACAAAAAACCCCGGGAAAACCTCATTTATGGAGTACCGTGAAAAGGAATGGAAGCGCGAGGGCAGGAATTACCGGGTTCAGCAGAAATGGGTTCCCCTTGCACATATCTCTCCATATCTGATAAAGGCTGTATTGATTGCGGAAGACGACAAATTCTGGAGTCACGAGGGGTTTGATTACGAAGCGATCCGGAAAGCTATCGAAAAAGATATCAAAGAAAAGGAGTTCAAAGTCGGCGGAAGCACAATAACCCAGCAGCTTGCGAAAAACCTGTACCTGACGCCTGCAAAGAATCCGGCCAGAAAAGTGAGAGAGGCCATAATAACCTGGAGAATGGAGAGATCATTAAAGAAAAAGCGAATCCTTGAGATTTATTTGAATGTAGCCGAATGGGGGGACAGGGGAATATTCGGCATCGGGACGGCGGCGGGATATTACTATGGCAAATCTGCTTCAGATATTGAGCCTGAAGAGGCGGCGCGACTCGCGGCAGTTCTCCCGAATCCGAGAAAATACAATCCGACCGGGGAAAGCAGTTATGTTGTCAACCGGGCGAGCCTGATTTACAATGTAATGGTCAGGCGCGGTATCGTTGTGCCCGGGTATGAGGAAGTTATGGCAGATGTAGTTATCGCTTCACCGGAGCTGAAAGGAGCGGATACCCGGCAGGAAGCGCCGCACCGGACCCCGCCGGGGCAGGGGACAGCCGTTACTCAATAATTTCTTGCCGTTCCAGGATAACCGATGCCACTCCATACTCATGATCATGGCTTATGCTCAGATGAGCGGCAGTTATATTATGTTTTTTGAAATGGGCATTGATTTTTTCGCTGAAGACGAAAAAAGGCTTGCCGGCTTCCGTATTGACCACTTCTATGTCCGCAAATGATATGGGAATTGCGGCAGCCATAGCTTTGATCAATGCTTCCTTGGCGGCGAACCGGACGGCGAGGGAAGGATATGGATTATTTCTCTTGTAGCAGTAAGAAATTTCATGCTTTGTGTATACCTTTTTCAGAAACCTTTCCCCCCATTTTTTGACGACTGCCCTAACGCGGTCAATATTTATGATATCTATGCCTATCCCGTAAATCACGGTGACATAATAATCATTATAGTCCTGCATATTCAAGGCGGATTCAGGGACATAATTTCAGAAATTCTTCTTGACAAGTGCATATCCCATTAATATAATTAAGAAAAATCGAGGTTATATCATGACAAAGGCAGACTTGGTTGAGAACATTTTTGAGAAGATAGGACTATCTAAAAAGGAGGCGCAGGAGATAATTGAAATTCTGTTCGAGACGATGAAGCAGACGTTTGTGGAAGGCGAATCAGTGAAACTGTCCGGCTTCGGCACATTCAATGTAAGAAAGAAAATGTCGCGAAGAGGAAGAAATCCCAAAACCGGAGATGACCTTGAGATAACCCCGCGAAGGGTCATCACGTTCAGGGCGAGCAATCAATTGAAGGCATTAATGGAAAAAGTGAATGAATAAATCTGTTCCGGAGCGGTTGAAATATTCCGCTTCAATATCATTCCCGGACAAGCTCTTTTACAAGATTGGCGAAGTGAGCAGAATACTGGACGTAGAGCCGTATGTGCTTAGATACTGGGAAACCGAGTTCCCCTTTCTTAAGCCGAGAAAAAATAAGTCGGGACAGCGCGTCTATGTCAAAAAGGATGTGGAACTTCTCATCACGATCAAAAACCTTTTATATCAGGAAAGGTTCACCATTGAAGGTGTCAGGAAGCAGCTCGGATCAAATTTCTCATCACAGGAAGCAAAGCTGTTGAAAGAGAATCAAAACAAGGAAGTACGCCAGCCTTTGCAGGTTATTGAACATGTCAAGAAAAGGCTCAGAGAAATCCTGAGTCAACTCCGGTAAATCTTCAAATCGGGGCGTAGCGCAGCCTGGTAGCGCACTCGCTTGGGGTGTGAGTGGTCGGCAGTTCAAATCTGCTCGCCCCGACCATATAATTCAACGGATGGAGTGATTGAATGTGATAGACTCAGTTTTAAAATGGCTTGTGGACACAATCGGCAGCATGGGCTACCTGGGAATAATCTCGCTGATGTTCGTCGAGAGTTCCTTCATTCCGTTCCCATCAGAGCTTGTGATACCTCCGGCGGGGTATCTCATATACCAGAACAGGATGAGCTGGGTTGGAGTTATAGCGTCGGGAACCGCGGGCAGCGTGCTTGGCGCTCTTTTTAATTACGCGATTGCCGTTAAGCTTGGAAGGCCTTTTATCCACAGGTACGGGAAATATGTCGGCTTTTCGGAGAAGCATTTCAGAAAAGGGGAGAACTTTTTTCTCAGGCATGGCCATATCAGCACATTCATCGGACGTCTGATTATCGGGGTGCGGCAGTACATATCTTTTCCCGCGGGGCTGTGCAGAATGAATCTGATGAAATTTTGTCTGTTCACCGCGTTGGGAGCAGGGATATGGGTGTGTATTCTCGCATATATCGGGTATTTTGTCGGAAACAATCAGGAAGAGATACTGGAATTAAGCAGGCAATGGACCGTATATCTTATCATCGGATGCATTCTGATTGCGGGCCTTTACGTGTACCGGCACAGAAGGAAGCAAAATAAATCCTAAAATAGAGTCTGAAAGGGCGCGTTAAACGGAATTCAGAAGGCTGAGAGCGTTTTCCCGCAAGATGAGCTTCTCTTTTTCTTCCCCGAGTCCGAGTCCCCTGAATAATGACAGCGTGCCTTCCTGAGCAGTCCAGGGCGAATCCGTGCCGAAGATGATATATTCGGGGGGGTGATTCAGGAATATCGTCCTGACTGCGGCATCCTCATCGAGATAGTCGAGCGCAAACGATATCTCCATATAAACAGGCTCCCCAATCAGCAACTGCTCCACTTCGTCCCATTGCTTCCACGCGCCGAGATGGGTTGTGATGAGCTTCAAGGAAGGATATCTCCGGGTTATCTGCAATATCATCGCCGGGTCGCAGATTCGCACCCGCGGAAACGCAAAATCAAATCCAGTATGCATTACAAGAAGCAGATTCTCGCGGGATATTTTTTCATATACCGGGAAAAGCTTCTCTTCGGTCATTGAGAACTTCTGATAGTATGGATGGAATTTAATGCCCTTGAATCCCTCACCCTTAATTGTATCGATTCTCTCTTCGAACTCCGGATCATATGGATGAAAGGATGGGAGAGGGATGATTCTATCAGTCCTTATCTTCTTGCACCATTTCAAGATCGAATGGAACTGCGAGGCCGTTGTGGCGATGTTGCAGATAACGCTCTTCTCTATGCCGCATTTCTCCATTGATGCAAGCAGGGAGGATATTGTGCCGTCGAGGTAAGCTTTAACCCCGCCTTCCTCCTCGAGCGTTTTTATCACTCTTCCGGACAACTCGTCAGGAAAGGCATGAGTATGAAAGTCAATTATTCCTTTCATGGTACGACTATTTTACACATATGACAAAGGCAATTGATAGGGAAAAATAGGAACGGCATCCGCCTGATCCAATCAATTTAATAGTACCCAAATCCAGCGATAAGAATTGTCATTGCGAGTGCAGCGAAGCAATCTCGTCGTATGAAAGGAGATTGCCACGCACCTTGCAGGTGCTCGCAATGACGCGTTTATCAATCGTGCGAGATAGTTATCGCTGGATTTGGGTAGTATGAGAATTGCACATTTCAACCGGAATTAATGGTATAATTTACGGCATTAAAAATTATTGCAAAAGGAGTCTATTGACGTGAAACACTATCAGGAAGGTCAGGAATTTATCATGCTCGGCGACGACGCAATAGGAAGGGGTGCGATTGAAGCGGGGATTTCTCTGGCAACCAGCTACCCGGGTACGCCGGCCACCCAGATACTCGAGTATATCGCCCGTAATTTCTCAGGAGATGTGGAGTGGTCAGTCAATGAAAAGGTTGCTCTTGAAATTGCCATAGGGGCGTCCTATGCGGGCAAAAGGGCGATATGCGCAATGAAGCACGTGGGCCTTAATGTCGCTTCGGATCCTTTCATGACCGCAGCATATCTCGGCGTCAGGGGAGGGCTGGTGCTTGCCGTGTCCGATGATCCGAGCGCCTTTTCTTCGCAGAATGAACAGGATTCGCGTTTCTTTGCAAGATTTGCGAAAGTGCCGTGCCTCGAACCGTTTGACTCGCAAGAGGCCAAAGACATGACGATCACGGCCTTCGAATTGTCGGAACAGTTGGGACTTCCCGTGATGCTGAGAACCGTGACGAGGATCTGCCATGGCTATTCACCGGTTATGCTGGGAGCTGTCCGGGAACAAAATCCCCTGCGTTTGATGAAAGATCCGAAGAATATGATTGCCGTCCCAAGCAATGTTTTGAGATGTCATCAAAATTTGCAGGATAAGCAGAAGCAGTTGGTACAATGGGGCGCAGCCTCCGGAATGAACCGCTCATTTAAGGACGGACAGACAAAAGGCATAATCGCATGCGGCATCGGTTATGGATATGCGAAAGAGTACGGACCCGGTTTTGCCGTTCTTAAGATTTCTTATTATCCCGTCGACGAAGCGCTGATAGCGGATTTTGTCCGGGGATTGGAAGAGGTCTGGGTATTGGAGGAGGGAGAGCCGTTTGTGGAGGAGGTTGCAAGAAAATATTCCGCTAACGTGAAGGGCAAGATATCCGGAGAAATCAGCATAACGGGTGAACTCGGCCCTGATGTCTTATCCGCATATGTCCCGGGCTGGAATACAGGCGAAGGCGCCATCTCGCTTGCTAAACCGCTGCCTCCAAGACCGCCTGTCCTTTGTCCGGGCTGCCCGCACGGGAAGTTTTACGAGGCGTTAAAGGCGGCGGATCCGGTTTTCACCGCGGGCGATATCGGTTGTTATACGCTGGGGGCCAATCCGCCGTATCAGATTGTGGATACCTGCCTGTGCATGGGCGCCGGCATAAGTCAGGCTGCAGGCATCGCGAAACAAGGGGCAAAGAGAGTGGCCGCGGTTATCGGAGATTCTACATTTATTCATTCCGGCATTCCCGCCCTCATTAATGCTGTGTATAACCAGGCCAATATCCTTGTGCTTATTCTTGATAATTCTACGGTTGCAATGACCGGCAACCAGCCGACTCCGCTAACCGGGATTACTGCAAAAGGGGAACAGGGAGGAAAGGTTTCCCTTGAGGAGATCTGTAAGGCCTGCAATGTGGCCTCGGTGGAAGTTGTGGATCCTTATGATGTCCGGAAAGCCGAAGCCCTGCTCAGGGAAAAGCTTGATTCAGAGGGCGTCAACGTTATCATTGCCCGCCGGCCATGCGTCCTGGTGACCCGGCGGATGATGAAGTCAAAGAGAAAGACTACAGATGATATATCTGCCGGGGTGAAAGCGCAGTAAAGCCGGACTTTTTAAGAACATTTTTCCCCTTGTTGATATTATTCGTGCGGAGCACGACGACGGCTTTTTCCCCGCTTTTTTCTACAAAGGCATACAGATATTCGACATTGATGCCGGCGTCGGTTAATACCTTAAGAACGGCCGCTAACCCTCCGGGTTTGTCTGCGACGCCGACAGCGATAACATCATTTTCCCTCACGGCAAAACCGCTTTGCTCGAGAGTTTTTTTTGCTTTCTGGGGTTCGGGGACAATGAGGCGAAGTATCCCGAAATCTGATGTGTCGGCTATGGAGAGTGCCCGGATATTGATCCCGGCTTTTGCAAGCGCGTTCATTGCCTCCCACAATCTGCCTTTTTTGTTCTCAAGAAAAACGGATATCTGTTTAACTTCCATCATGCGCTCCTTTTCATATCTTACAACTGCCGTTTATCGAAGACTCTTTTTGCCTTTCCCTCGCTGCGCGGCAGGGTTTTCGGCTCAACGAGCGTGACTTTTACCCTCAGTCCAATCGTGTTTTCGATATGTTTCTCTATTTTCTTTCTCGCTTCTTCAAGGTGTCTTATCTCGTCTGAGAATAACCTGGCCGAGGTCTCGACCTGCACCTCTACTTCATCAAGGTGCCGGGGGCGGGTAACAATGATCTGGTAATGAGGCTCGACCCCCTTGATCTCGAGAAGAGCTTTCTCGATCTGTGATGGAAAGATGAGGACACCCCGGATTTTGAGCATGTCGTCCGTGCGTCCCGCTATGCGGTCCATGCGAACCAGCGTGCGGCCGCAGTTGCATTTTTCCCTCCTCAGTGCCGTTATGTCCCTTGTTCTGAAACGGATCATCGGCATTCCCTGGCGGGTAAGGGTCGTGAGAACCAGCTCTCCCTTTTCTCCATCCGGCAGGGGTTCAAGGGTATCGGGCGAAACCACTTCGGGATAGAAATGATCCTCAAAAATATGAAGCCCGTTCTTCCGCTCACATTCCTGCGCGACTCCGGGCCCTATGATTTCAGTAAGGCCATAAATATTAAGTGCCATAAGGTGGAACCTCTTCTCTATTTCATCCCGCATCCGGTCCGTCCACATTTCCGCGCCAAAACAGCCTGCCTTCAATTTCAATTTTTTCAGGTTTATGCCCGCTTCTCCGGCCGCCTCGGTCAAATACAGCGCGTACGAAGGGGTGCATGTGAGGATGGTTGAGCCGAAGTCCTGCATTATGTCGAGATGACGTTTAGTCTGTCCGGCGGATATCGGAATCACCGTTGCTCCGATTCGCTGGGCGCCGTAGTGAACGCCGAGCCCACCGGTAAACAGCCCGTACCCGTAACCGTTCTGAATGATGTCGTCTTTTGTTGCGCCGCACATGGTGAGCGCGCGCGCCACCACCTCTCCCCAGATTTCTATATCTTTTTTTGTGTACCCCGACACAGTCGGCTTCCCTGTGGTCCCGGATGAAGTGTGCACTTCGATTATGTCTTTGCGCGGAACCGCGAACAACCCGAAAGGATATCCCTCCCGCAAATCCGTTTTGGTGGTGAAGGGGAAGTGTCTGATGTCTCCAAGGCTTTTTAAATTGCCGACCTTGACCGCCGCCTCATCAAACCGTTTCTTATAATATGGAACATTCGCGTATGCGCGTTTAAAAATTGTTTTCATTCTGGAAAGTTGCAGCTTTCTCATGTCCGCAACGCGCATGCACTCAGCTTCTTTATTCCAGATCATATGTATCTCTCCTCATGTAATAGTTTTT
>CAZKLK010000043.1:0-12444 GCA_964553535.1 uncultured Nitrospiraceae bacterium | reverse complement strand
ATCCTATTCATCCCCGTCTTTACAGACAGGGCTTTCTGGTGTGGTGGTAAATTATACCCCGCCGAAGATGGGGCGGAATTTGAGGGCAGAGGGTTTGCCATTTAATTTTTTCTTCTATGATAGAATTAGATGCATTGATGGTTTCGCGCTCCTTGACGCCGGCGGAAGAAAGTTATGACGGAACAGCGAGATAAATATATTGAACATCTAATAAGCGCCTCTGTTCTGTTCGTTCTCGTAGTCGGCTGTTTCGTTGTTCTCAGGCCGTTCATATCAGCCTTGATATGGGCATTGATTCTCTCTTTTTCCACATGGCCTGTTTACAAGTGGTGGACACGTATTTTCAAGGGCAACAGGACGCTCGCGGCGACAGTCATGACCCTGCTGCTTGCCGCTGTCTTCGTCATGCCGCTTGTGGTGGTGGGCTTCAGTTTTGCTGATGAAGCCACAAATTTCGTGAAACAAATCCGCATGGAGTTGGAAAAGGGACTGCCCCCTTTGCCTGGTTGGGTTGAAAAAATTCCTTTATTTGGTTCGGATATCTATCAGCGCTGGCAGATATGGACTACTGACCAAGCCCAGTTTGCCAATTTTATCGGTCCTCACCTGAAGCAGATTAAAGAAAATATTCTCAGGAGCACTCCTGTCATCTTTCAGGCCATGATGCAGATAATCCTGAGCATCGTTGTCTGTTTTTTCTTTTATCGCGACGGGGAGGAGTCCGCGCAGAGCCTGGCAAATTTGCTGCGGAAGATTGCCGGCTCACGCGCCGAGAAGCTTATCCAGGTTGCCGCAGATACCACAAAGAGCGTTGTTTTCGGCCTCATAGGAACCGCCGCAATCCAGGGGACCTTCGCGATGATCGGTTTCTTCATAGCGGGCGTCCCCGGCGCTCTGCTCCTTGGCTTCTTGACCTTCTTTTTTGCATTTATTCCAATGGGGCCTCCATTTGTCTGGGTGCCCGTAACAGTGTGGATTTTCTTCAATTATTCCCTCGGATGGGCCATTTTTATGGCGATCTGGGGCATGTTCGTAATAAGCGGTGTTGACAACGTTGTCAAGCCTTACCTCATAAGCCGGGGCGGCAATCTTCCATTCGTCCTTATTCTCCTCGGCGTACTCGGTGGAATACTCGCTTTCGGATTCATAGGAGTCTTTCTCGGCCCGGCGCTCCTTGCGCTCGGGTACTCCCTGATATCGGAATGGACATCCCGCAAAGAACCCGGCGAATTAAAAAGACTTTGAAGATACTCCTGATTTATCCTTTTTTCCTTGACGAGCGGATACGTGCAGAAGATGTCGGCGCGGTGCCGGTCGGACTTTATTACATCGGGGCCCTGCTGAAGGAAAACTTCCACGACGTGGAGATACTGAACTGGCATAATATGAAAGACCGGATTGGAGATATCGAAAATATCCTCAGGGAGAAAAGTCCGGATATGATAGGGTTCTCGATTGTGCATGCCAATCGCTGGGGAGCAATCGATATTGCGGGAATCGCAAAAAGAATTCTTCCCGGAGTGAAAACGGTATTGGGCGGGATCGGGGCCACGTTTCTCTGGAAACACCTCCTGGATAGCTTTGAAGAAATCGATTTTATAGTCGTGGGCGAAGGGGAATACAGTTTTCTTCGCCTCGTCGACTGTGTGCGGGAAGGCAGGTACAGTGACATACCTTCTGTCAAAGGAATTGCCTTCAGGAGGGATGGGAAATGCATCAGTACCGGACCATCCGATTTCGTCAGGGATCTCGACAGGCTGCCCATGCCCTCAGAACACTTTATTTTCCAGCACGTCGTGTCATCCCGCGGCTGTCCTTCGGACTGCACATTCTGCGGTTCGCCCCGATTCTGGGGACGCAGGGTCAGATTTCATTCGCCCGAGTATTTTGTCCGGCAACTTGAACATCTGCATCACAAAGGCATCTCATTTTTCTATATATCGGACGATACCTTCACAATGAGAGAAGACCGCGTGATTGAGATATGCCGCAGGATCATCGGGATGAATCTGGCGATAACCTGGTTCGCCATCTCGCGGGTAAACTTCATCAGTGAGGAGATGCTTTACTGGATGAGGAAAGCCGGCTGCATACAAATCAGTTTCGGCGTTGAAAGCGGCTCGGAAAAAATCAGAAATGCTCTTAACAAAAAAATCAAGGTTGATGATATAAAAAAAGCTTTCACCCTGACGAAAAAGTATGGCATATTGCCCCGGGCATATTTCATCTACGGCAACCCGGGCGAAACGCAGGATACCATCAGGGAAACCATCGATCTGATCATGGATATTAAACCCCTTAGCTCGATTTTTTACATCCTCGACATTTTCCCGGGTACTTCGCTCTACGATTCTTTCCAAAAAAGAACGGGGATTGGAGACGATATCTGGCTCGAACGGATAGAGGACATCATGTACTTTGAGACGGATGAGCGCCTGTCACAGGACATGATACTTGCTTTCGGACATAAACTGAGAACCGCTTTCTTCAATAATCTGCCTCTATTTGCCGACGACATTGAACTTGCCGACAGGGAAGACCTTTACGAATGCCATTCGGATTTTCTTTCGCGGCTTGCGATGACCTTCAGTCACGGAGACTATTCAATGATCGGAGCTATTCCCGGCAGGGAAGATGCTTCTGAGAGACTTTATCGCAGGGCGCTCTCATATGCTCCGCATCCCCGCGCATATCTGGGCTTGGGTAGTCTCAGCCAGAGACAGAGGAGATATGAAGAATCAGTCAGAATTCTATCTGAAGGAATGCAGCATTTCCCCGACAATGATCAGATCGCTATGTGTTGCGGTATAAGTTTTATATTTCTTTCACAATTTGAAAAAGCGTGGCAATGCTTCAGCAGATGTCCCGATTCTCCTGAAGTTACGCGTTACCGCAACGAATGCCGCCGCATGATCGGACTGCCGGAAACAAAACCCTCCTGAACACAACACCTGTCGTCTTGATCATGTTCATGGCCTTACCCGGGAGGCCATTGCATGAGCCTTCCGCCGAGCATATGGAGATGAATATGAAAAACCGTCTGCCCTGACTCCGGATTGCAGTTCATCACCAGCCTGAAGCCCCGTTCTGCTATCCCTTTCTGCCGTGCTATGGAATTTGCTATCTGAAACAGGTGTCCGACGAGCCAGTTGTCATCGGGTTGTATTTCCAAGCTGGTGGGAATATGTTTCTTGGGCACGACAAGAACATGCACCGGCGACTGAGGATGTATGTCCTCAAAGGCGATGGCATGATCGTCGTCAAAGAGTATCCTTGCCGGTATTTTTTTCCCCACAATCTCGCAGAACAGGCATTTCATAACGTTTTTCTCCTTTCAAGCATCATACAAAGCGGCGGCTAACTTCTCTTCCGGACATCCCGGATTATCCACAGAAGAAATCCTGCCGTCATAACTCCTATCGCGATTAATATATTATATTTCTTGATATCTCCTAACAGCTTCTCCATCGTTGCCCCGAAAAAAAACCCTACGCCCGTGCAGATTATAGCCCAGATAAGACAACTCATAAGCTGCAAAGTAAAATACTTTGCCCTGCCCATGCGGGAAAGACCTAACACCGCCGCGCTTAGCAATCTGAATCCGTAGAGCCATTGAGTGATAAAAATAGCGGCAGTTCCATACCGCGCCATAATGGATTCGAGTTTCAGCAGATTGACTTTTATAAATTTTTGTACCACTTTCAGAAACTTCTCTCTCCTGTGAAGCGCGATCAGAAAAAACGTTGCGTGTCCGACATATGACGCAGTCGCCGAGACAAGAATCACGAGAATCGAGTTGAGGTATCCGTGAAACGCGAGAAAACCTGCGGCGAAAAGCACACTTTCCCCCTCAAAAAACGTCAGTATGAATATGGCTAAGTAGCCGTACTGTCTTATAAACTCTTCCAAGGGAGCCCCGCAAAAACGGGGATGCCGGATAACCCGGCATCCCCGCTGATTCTTTCAATTACATAATATTATGTGCCCATTGTTGTTACTGCTCTTTAAGGGTCACCGCGCCCGTCGGACAGACACTCACACAGGTTTCGCATCCTTCGCACAGGTCAACCTGATATGGGTCTGCCTTTCCGTCTTTCAATTGAAAGACTGCAACCGGACAGTTGTTCACGCACTCTTCACAGCCATCACATTTATCTCTGTCAACGGTAACAATAAAAGTGGCCAATCTTTCTCACCTCCTTAATGTAGATTACCGGATCGGTTTCATATAACAGCAACGAAATTTTTCTCCGATGCAATCACTTCAAAGCCCTTTATTCAGCTTTTACCTGCCTCTCGCCGTATTTATCAAACACGACTTCTTCCTTGACCGAAATGGCCACCTTATAGAGGATCGTCAGCACCAGAAACCCGATTGCCCACACGGCCATCGTGATTATCGCTTCAGGGATCGTCGGCCAGTATTCGGTTATTTTTTCAAATGAATTCGGCACGAATCCGCCGACAACAAGCCCGAATCCCTTATCTATCCACAAAGAAAAGAATGTCGCGACACATGCGACTGCCAGTAAGTTCTCATTCTTCCGAATCTGCGGGAAGACAAGCATACCAAGGGAAATAACCGCGAGGATGCTTGACAGCCACATGATAGGAACGAGTTGTGAGTAACCATGATATCCGGCATAGAGGTAGACGAAAGAGTGCATGTGGCCGGGAATCTGGCTGTAAAATGCCGTGAACAACTCGAGCCCGAGGAAGAATACATTGAGGATCATGCAATACGTAACGATTTTCCCCAATGACTGAATGGCTTCTTTACCGGGATCGAATTTGGTAAATCTTCTCACGATGAAGGCTAAGAGAATCAAAAGCGCGGGTCCTGCGGCAAAGGCTGATGCCAAAAATCGGGCCGCCATGATTGCCGTCAGCCAGAAGTGCTTGCCCGGGATGCCGGCGTACAGAAACGCCGTAACCGTGTGGATGGAAGGCGCCCAAGCTATTGAAAGATAAATAATCGGCTTGATCCATTTGGGCGGCGCAACTTCTTTACGCTCGGCGCCTAACACTATCCAGCCGATAAAAAGATTCAGCATCAGGTACCCGCTTAGAACAATCATGTCATAAAACATGACAGAATTAGGGGTAGGGTGCAAAATGACATTCAAAACACGGAGCGGCTGTCCAAGATCGACAAAAATAAAGAGCATGCACATGATGACTGCCGCAATCGCCAGAAACTCACCCAGAATTGTGAGGCGCGCAAATTTCTTGTAATTATGCAAGTAGTATGGGAGGACGACCATCACGCCCGAAGCCGCCACTCCGACCAGGAAGGTGAACTGGCCAATATACAATCCCCATGACACATCCCTGCTCATACCGGTAATACCCAACCCGTACTTAAACTGATAGAGATATGCCAAGAAACCAGCTCCGATTATTGACAGTAAAAAAAACACCCAAATCCAGTATTTTTGGCTTCCACGTATTGCATTTTCAAGCATTATTCCCTCCTAAAGGACGTAATACACGCTCGGCCCGGTTCCGAGCTCGGGTTTGCGTCTGAAGCTAAACCTTTCACTGAGAATTTTCCTAACCTCCGAATTCGGATTCTTAATATCGCCGAAGATTAATCCCGGAGCGGTCCCTTTCTTTGCGGCAACCCCGTTGGCGGCCTCGACACAGGCCGGGAGAAGACCTACTGCCAGCCTTTCGTAACAAAAGGTGCATTTTTCAACAACACCCTTCATCCGGGTCGGAAACTCACGGTTTTGCTTTGATTCATCAATATTGGGCCTCGGATCCCTGTAATTAAAACTCCTGGCGCCGTAAGGACAGCCTGCCATGCAGAATCTGCAGCCGATGCACCGGTGCATATCCATCATGACAATGCCGTCGCTTTTTCTCTTGAAAGTGGCTTTAGTCGGACAAACTCTGACGCACGGGGGATTATCGCAATGGTTGCAGAGGACAATGAAGGGCATATGCTTTATTTTTTCCGACAGGTATGGATCCTCGTTGCCGGGGAATGCGTGTTCATATGTTTCCGTCCATATCCATTTGATCTCATGCCTTGGGTTATCAAACGCGCTGGGCACATTGTGTTTAAGATGGCACGCGTCAAAGCATTTCTGATAATCTTCCGGAGATTTGAACTTGCTCATGTCAACGACCATCGCCCATCTCCCGGCAGTCAGGGCAATGGGATTCGATTTGATCTGAGAAGCCTCGAGATCGCCTCTTACGGCGTTTGCTAAAGAAAAGCCTCCAACGCCAAGGAGAGAGGAAATTCCAGCAATCTTTAAAAATTCTCTTCTATTCATCCTTGCGTCTCCTTCTCTTCCGGAGCGATATGACAATCCCAGCAGTAAGGCTTTACCCCGGAATAATTGTGGCATTCATCACAAAACTTCGACTTGTTTGAATGACACTTCATACAGGTGTTCTGAAGGCTCATGGCATGTTCTTTGCCGGACGCGCTCGTATAAATGGTCAAGCCGTCACGAACAAACCAGTCCCGCCAGTCATTCAGCATCACCATATGTTCCCGTTTCATGAAATCTTTTGACTCAACACATTTCCTTTCGGCTTCAGGCATTTTCAGGATTTCAGGCGTGTCAATCTTCGGATCGGGCTTGGCGGTTGCCTTCTCCCCGGTCAACAAGAAGGGGGATATTGCCAGACCCAAAAAGATCAGAATTCCAATGATTATCTTTCCTCCGTTATACATGTTATTCACCCTCCATTCCCGGGAGAGGATCACCGCGCAGGTTTGTTGTTCGTTTTTTCTCTCCCTTCATAACCAGAGCATTGCCGACCATCTCGTGCACGCCGGCAACGCGGGTGCCGGGCACCCAGTAATCAACCGAGGTAGTGAGAGCCGCTCTGTCAATAGCGCAGATACAGGCAAGCGTATTGACTCCATACTTCTGCGCTACATGCTTGACGGCATTAGCCCGCGGCAGACCTCCGCGCAGCCTTGACTCCATATTTTCCGATGCGTTCAGGCCTGAGCCGCTTCCACAGCAGAAAGTCTGTTCCCTGATCGTCTGCGGCGGCATTTCATAGAAGTTATTGCATACGCTGTTGATAATATACCTGGGCTCCTCAAAAAAGCCCATGCCTCTGGATGTATTGCATGAATCATGATAGGTCACAACGAGGTTGTCGTTCCTGCTCTTGTCAAGATTCAGCTTTCCGTGTTTAATCAAATCAGCCGTAAACTCGCAGATATGGACAGTCTTATTTGACTTCGCATTCTCAAACCTCGTTCCGGTTATCGGGGAAACAGGTTCTTCGAGAAAGTCCACTGGGCCGAACCATGTGTTATGGTACTGGTGCCATACCCGCCACATGTGACCGCATTCGCCGCCAATTATCCATTTGACTTTCAGTCTCTTTGCTTCTTCATATATTTTGGCGTGCAACCTTTTCGCCATTTCATTCGCAGTGAAGAAACCAAAATTGCCGCCTTCGGAGGCAAACGTGCTCCATGTATAATCGAGTCCCAGCTCGTGAAAAAGCAGGAGTTCGCCCATAGTCGTATAAGTGCCGGGATCCGCGAAGAAATCTCCCGACGGCACAACCACAAGAATCTCGGCTCCTTTCCGGTTAAAGCTCGGATTTACCCTGATGCCGGCAATGGTCTCAAGATCATCGCAGAACATATCAAACGAGTCTCTAATTGTGTGGGGCTGGAGGCCAAGGTGATTGCCCATCTTCCAGCAATTCGCAACAGGGCCCGCGATCCACTCGACGTTCAATCCGAGCAGATTGAGCAATTCTCTCGCCAAGATCGTAATCTCAGCGGTATCAATCCCGTACGGGCAAAAGAGAGAGCATCGGCGGCATTCAGTGCACTGGTATGCGTAATACCAGATTTCTTTTAGGACATCCGTCGTAAGTTCCCGGGCCCCCGCCACCTTGCCCATAATTTTGCCCGACGTCGTGCAATATTTCCTATAGACCGACCGCAGGAGCTCCGCCCTGAGCACAGGCATATTTTTGGGGTCGCCGCCGCCGATATAAAAATGGCATTTGTCGGCGCAGGCGCCGCAGCGCACGCAGATTTCCAGAAAAAGCCGGAAGGTGCGGTACTTGTTCACCCTCTCCCGCAAACCTTCGATAAATATCTCCTGCCAGTTCGGCGGAAGTTTCCAGTCTTCGTCTTTTACGGACCATGCCCTCGGATTCGGCATGCCCACAGTCTCAAGGGATTTTGCTTTATTGCCGTGAAGAAATATCCCGGGCTTAAAGACCGTGGGGGTATCCATCCACCCTGTCTTAGGAGGCTGGTAATCAATTTTTGCAAGTTCTTCTGGTTTTGGATTTGCCATAATTACTCCTTTTCCACCGGTAGTCCAACTGATTTCATTTTGTCTCTGTAATCATCTTCATATTCGGCATAGGTGTGAACCTTTACCGGATAATTCCAGGGATTTACATGCATCTCCGCCCTGTTGTTATTGGCAAGATTTCTCGTAGGGCTTAAGAAAACTCCCGCCATATGCATGAGTTTGCTCATCGGGAAGTACGCTAAGAGCGAACAAACCAGAAACAGGTGAATAAAGAAAATGATGTTGATTCCCGCGGGAACAACCGGATTTAATGTAATCCATCCCATCGCCAATTCTTTAATGCCGACAACGTCTGTTTTCAAAAAATACCGCATTAATACCCCTGTTATCCCGATACCGGCGATGAGGAAAAGCGGGAAATAGTCAGCGGCAAGGGATATGTAACGAACCTGCGGTATAACCACCCTCCTCAGAAAGAGAAATACCACAGCGCCGATGAATATCAAATCCGTAATGTAGACAATCGGCGCTCCAACCTGGAAGAAACCATCAAGGGACTCGATAATATTGATTACCCAGGGCACCGGTTCGAAGAAAAACCGCAAATGCCTGATGAGAATTACAAGGAAAGTGTAATGAAAAGCGAGGGCGCCCAGCCATAGCCATTTTGAAGATGCATAGGAGAGATTCGGCCCGTCCCGCAGTTCCGCCCGGGTGTTTCTGAACAGGGAGCGGAACAACAGTATTTCCATGGCCATACGCACCGCGACTCCGACCCCTGAAGACGGATTATCGATACTGTTGGCTTTAATCCATGGAAAAGATTTTTCCTGGCCCGCGGTTGTCGGAATGCGGAAAGGGACGGGAACCTTCCCCCACTGTAAGACGCGATATATTATCCCGGCGATAAAAATCAGGAATGCCGCGAATGGAATTATCACGCCGAACAGATAATGGAGGTTTGCCCCGTTCACCCCGATAAAAACAACCGCAATAAGAGCTACCACCGCGAAGAACGAAAACAAAAGTCCCATATTGTTACCCCTTTATTTTATGAGTTAATACTGGTCCTTCTGCGGGAGATGACCCTTCCTCCTGAACATCACAAATGAGATTTGCCTTCTGCAGAAGCCTGAAAGTCATCCTCCTCACTTCATCTGCTTTAATTTCATAAATTCTCTCCCGGCATTTCATGTAAATATCGAAGGAGAGAAGAATGAGCTTGTCTATTTGTGTCTCAAATTCATCCAATTCGTCCGATAGATTATGCCTCCTGATTTCACCGCCTGCTTTTTCCCTGACCACTTTTTTAAGGAGGAAGAGGAATGAAACAGCTCTCGACGGACTGAAATCCTGTACGGCTTTGATTTTGATGATGTCGTTCAGGATGGGGAAAATTTTCTCGGAAGCGGGGTCCTGCAGAAATTCATCAAAGAAATTTTGTATTCCTTCCGATATGGTATGTCCTACCGGATTCAGAAACGGGTCTTGTTGTCTTTGAATAAAATTTGAACCGTCAGCAGGATAATTCTCAAATACTGCATGAACCCATCTTTTTACAATGGAAGATTTCTTTTCCTCCAGAATTACCCCAAGGTTCATATGCGGTGTGCTCTTCTCCTTGCTCTCTTAATCCGCTGATTTCTGCCCAAGTTTATTCAATGTTCAACATAATAATCACGCTTCCAATGCCGCCCGGTAGCCGAATCAGCAAACAAAAAAGAACCGTGAAGAGCAAGAAGTTATGAACGCGAAAACCCCGGCTTCTTGCTCTTCCAAATCGCTCTATTACACGCAGCCTGTCGGCTTGGGAAGTCCGGCATATCTGCACGCCTGCTTTGCAGGACCTGCCGGGAAGAGCTCATACAGGTACTTGGTATTTCCTTTTTCAGGACCCATTGCCTTGCCGATTTCCTTCACGAGGATCTTGATCATCGGCGCAATCTGGAACTTCATGAAATATTCTCTCAAAAACTTTATAATTTCCCAGTGCTCGCCGGTAAGCGCTAATCCGTCCTGCTTCGCCATAACCTCAGCCATTCCTTCCTTCCATAACTGCCAGTCGACAAGGTACCCATCCTCATCAACCTCGTACTGTCCTCCTTCAAACTCCAAATGTGGCATTGTCCAGTCCTCCTTCTTTTGAAATGTAGTTGATTCGATTCAAACCCATTCCTGTGCATCTCAGGCTGCTTATCTTATCACATGCATAATCCTTCTTTCAATCGACGCGATGATAACACGACAGATGTTTCTCGACAGGGTTATACAAGGTAATACAAAGAGACAATAATAATCAAATAAAAAAAACTAATTTAATAATAAGTTTCTTTATATGAGCTTGCCGCCTTCACCATCCCCTGAACCCATTCCGGGGTTCCCGTTGCGTGCAAATGAGAATATGTCGCAAGGACATTCCCGCAGCAGACCCCTTCCATCCCTTTCATTATGCCCTCTCCTTTCAGCACCTTAAAAGCGAAGTGACACTGAACGGTTTCATCCATCGAGTGAACATAGGAATAATGGAATTCATGTCCATGGAAAGTTTTTCCGGTTGCAAAAAAAGGATTAGGGGTTGTCACCTCCAAAATAGTGTATCCATGCCCCCGGGGTTTTTTGCTTACAACTATATCGGCAGGCAGGACGCCCGCCATCGGGTATATCTTACCATCCCATGCCAATTCCCTTGAAAGATACATGAGGCCACCGCACTCCGCGTATATCGGAAGCCCTCTTTCAGCGGCAACTTTTATCTCATGCCTGAGACGCGCATTTTCCGACAGGGCTGAGGCATGCGTTTCAGGGAACCCGCCGCCTATGTAAAGCGCGTCAAGCGGACGCGGCAGGACATCTGTAAGGGCGCTGAATTCAATAAGATTCGCCCCCGCCCTTTTTAAGGCATCCAAATTCTCCGGATAATAGAACTGAAATGCGGCATCGCGGATAACGCCGATATTCACTCTCTTTTCACCATATTGAAAACTTCCGCAGTCAGGGAAATTCACCGGTCGCGCATTTCGGGCGATATCCCAGATCCGGTCCATTTCCACATATTTCCCTATGGTCACGGATGAATTGCGGAGGGCATCTTCATACGCGGAGTGTTCCTGAGGAGGAACCAGACCGAGATGCCTTCCCGGAAACTGTATGTCTTTCAGTTTCGGTACAGATCCGACAACCGGAATACCGCAGTAATGCTCGATGCTTTTGCGGATTACTGTTTCATGGCGGGAACCAGCCAGTCTGTTAAGTATCACTCCCTTTATGGGAACCTGTGAATCCAGCGTCTGGCATCCCAGCACTAAAGCGGCAACCGTCCGTGTGACCTTGGTGCAGTCGACTATAATAATAACCGGTGACGAAAGCAGCTTTGCTATTTCAGCGGTGCTCACGCTGCCTTCAGCGTCCATCCCGTCATAGAGGCCTCGATTCCCTTCGATGACAGCGATATCGGCATCCCGCGTGTGCATAGAGAATGACGAAAGCGCCTGTTCCTTGCTCATCAGGAAGAGATCCACGTTGTAACAGGGATGGCCTGCCGCACGGCTCAGCCATTCCATGTCAATATAATCAGGCCCTTTTTTAAAGGGGGTAACCCGGTGGCCTTTATCGCGCAAAAAACGGCATAATCCGACGCTTATGGCGGTTTTGCCGGTATCGCCGCCAAGTCCTGCGATTGTAAGCCTCGGGCAAGATATCATTTCCTTCCGGGGACTTCTATCGTACCGCAGGATCCGCTGCTGCAGCTCTTCATCGTAGTCTTCGTCTTTCTGCCACGGACTGAAGTGCCGATATTGATGGTGCTGAGAACTCTTTCTATTTCAGGGGAACTGCACTTCGGGCACTTCATGCTCAGCGTTTCGTCTTCCTTCTTCAGCTTGAGAAGCTCAAAAACCTTGTTGCATTTGAGGCATCGGAACTCGTAAATTGGCATCGCCTGCTCCTTTCGATAAGAATACGCTAAATACTCGATGTTATTTTTACGCCTCTTCTGGGAACCTTGCGGATAGGAATTGTTCATTCTTTTATTTTTATTGAAATTATATACCCCGCCGTCTCTGCGGCGGGGATTCCTTGAACCCCCTTTGAAGGGGGTTTGGGGGTTAGTGATGAATTATTTCCTAACGATAGCCCGCAGTCTCTGCGGCGGGGAGGTTTATTGTTTGTCATTCCGGGCCTGACCCGG
>CAZKLK010000042.1:0-12710 GCA_964553535.1 uncultured Nitrospiraceae bacterium | reverse complement strand
AAAGGTTATAATTCGATAGTATATTTTTTGATGAGAATTTCTTATTTTAATTTAATTCGAACTAAATGTGTGCTGAGAAACGCCCGAATGCGAGAGATGCAGGTGAGAACCTAAGAATCCCGATGCCGATTGCCCGGAAGCTCTGGCTTATCATAAGGAATTCAGTGATAAAGGTAATAAGACTGCGGAGCTGCTGCGGACATCCGGGTGAACCCGGCTGCTGAATAAAATAAGCATTTTACCAGTTGGTGAATTGAAAAAAACCGTTAGAACGGTTAATATTAACTTTTGAACGCCAGAGGGGAAGATGCTGGAATACCTTATTTATCAATAAAATACGGGGTTTATTGCCTGATAATCGTATGCAGAACGTTGAAAAATTACGCAGAGAGATCGATAAAATTGACGATGAGATTCTCAGCCTCCTGAACAAACGGTCAAACATTGTACTTGATATTGCCCACATCAAGCGGCATGAGAATGCAAAATTTTATTCACCCGAGCGGGAGCGGCAGATATTGGAACGACTCGCATCGCTCAATCAGGGGCCGCTCCCCAATGAAACACTGAGGGTCATTTACCGTGAGATCCTGTCCGCGTCACTTTCCCTTGAAGAGCCTCTCGGAGTTGCTTGTTTAGGGCCTTTAGCCACATTCACCCATCTCGCGGCGTTGCGGCATTTCGGTTCATCGGCGCATTTTATTCCCGTTGAGAGCATCAAGGATGTCTTCGATGCCGTCGAAAAAGGGAAAGCAGATTTTGGCGTCGTCCCGATCGAGAACTCCAATGAAGGGGTGATCAGTTATACGCTCGATCTCTTCATCGATTCTGAGCTGAAAGTATCTGCCGAAGTGATGCTCGAAATAACCCATAATATCCTGTCCCTGAGCGGAGACAAATCAAGGATTAAAAAGGTATACTCTTTTTCGCCCGCAACAGCCCAGTGCAGGCGGTGGATTCAGCAGAACCTTGCAGGGATACCGATTGTCGAGGCAACAAGCACCGCCAACGCTGCAGAGATGGCCTCCCGTGAAGACGAGGCGGCTGCGATAGCCAGTGATCTTGCGGCAAAAATCTATAAACTGCAGTTTGTTGAAAAGCATGTTGAAGACAGCAGGCAAAATTATACGCGATTCCTTGTAATATCAAAGGATTTCCCACACCGGTCCGGGCGCGACAAGACATCGATCATGTTCACGCTAAAGAATAAACCGGGGAGCTTGTACAGCAGCCTTGAACCATTCAAAAAAGCAAGAATCAATCTGACGAAAATTGAGTCGAGGCCGTCAAAAAGAAAGGCATGGGAATATATATTTTTCGCGGATATGGAAGGACATATCGAAAACAAAAAACTGAGGAAAGCGATTGATGCCGTAAAAGATAACTGTCTCTTCCTTAAAATACTCGGGTCATACCCCTATGGAGGATTATAATGATTAAGCCGCCTCAATACGTATCCGGCATAAAACCCTATGTTCCCGGGAAACCGGTGGAAGAACTTGAACGTGAGCTTGGAATAGCGGATTCTGTCAAGCTTGCCTCAAATGAAAACCCCCTTGGTCCTTCTTCACACGTATTGAGGGAGATTGTTGATGACTTGACCGGTGCAGCTAAATCGCTCAGCCTGAACCGGTACCCTGACGGGAATGGTTTCTACCTGAAACAAGCGTTATCGCAAAGATTATCAGTATCTGAAGACGAGATAATCCTCGGAAACGGCTCAAATGAGCTTATCGATATAGCTGTACGGACATTCCTTCAGCCGGGAGATGATACTGTCATGGCGCACCCGTCATTTATTGTCTATCCGATGTCGACACAGGCACAGGGGGCGAACGCGATACTTGTACCGTTAAGAGGGTATACTCACGATCTTGAGGCGATGGCGAATGCGGTGACCCCGAAAACTAAGATCGTTTTTGTCGCAAACCCTAATAATCCGACAGGGACAATGAATAGAAAGCCGGAATTTGACATGCTGATGCAGAGGCTTCCTGAAGGGGTATTGGTCATCGTTGATGAGGCTTACCGCGAGTATATAACAGCAGATGATTATCCCGATGCCATGCAGTATCTCCGGAGCGGGAGAGATATCCTTCTTCTCAGAACATTTTCAAAGATATATGGACTCGCGGGCCTCAGGATTGGTTACGGGATTGGACAAAAAGACATTATCGCGGAGATGAATAAAATAAGACCGCCTTTTAATACAAGCTCTATTGCTCAAAAAGCCGCTTTGCGGGCGTTGGAAGATGAGTACCATCTTGTCAGAACCAGGGAAATCAATGAACAAGGGAAACGATATCTCTATAAGGAACTCGATTCCATCGGAGTTGCATACGTACCTACTGAAGCCAATTTTATTTATATTCCGCTCAAGCAGAATGCACAAACCCTTTACGCCTCATTGCTCAAACGGGGAGTCATTGTCAGGCCTGTCGGTCAAAACGAGATAAGGGTAACCATCGGATTGATGGAAGAAAATAAGAGATTTATTGATGCATTGAAGACGGTCATGGGTTAGCGGTCTTTCATTTCAAACAATTTCGATCAATAAAAAAACCATCGACCATTAAACGGAGGAATGTTATGGATATTATTGTCTTGAACCGGAAGGCAACTGAGAGAGAACTGAGGCATATTGTCAAAAAGCTTGAGGGAAGGGGCCTCCGGGCGCATATCTCAAAGGGGACCGAGAGGACGATCATTGGGGTTATAGGAGACACCTCAAAAATAACGGAAGACGAGGAAAATGCTATAAGGGCGATGCCCGGTGTCGAAGATGTGATGAGAATCCTGAAGCCCTACAAGCTTGCAAGCAGGGAATTTAAGGAAAAAGATACGACAATCAATGTCAGGGGCGAACTGATCGGCGGCAAAAAAATACAGGTTATCGCGGGACCCTGCGCAGTGGAAAATAAAACCATTCTCATGGCGATCGCAGCCAAAGTGAAGGATGCCGGAGCGGCATTTATTCGAGGAGGCGCATTTAAACCTCGCACATCTCCCTATTCTTTCCAGGGGCTCGGCGAGGAAGGGTTGAAATATCTGGTTGATGCAAGGAAAAAGACGGGCCTTCCAGTGGTTACAGAGATTATGGACCCAAGAGACATGGAAATTCTGGACCGGTATGCGGATATCATACAGATAGGGACAAGGAACATGCAGAATTTCAGGCTCCTGCTCGAAGTCGGGGTCTCCTCAAAGCCGGTGCTGCTGAAGCGCGGGTTGTCGGCAACAATAAAAGAGTGGCTTATGGCGGCAGAGTATATCATGTCAAGAGGGAATCAGAACGTGATTCTCTGCGAGCGGGGTATACGGACGTTCGAAACTGCAACGCGGAATACTCTTGACTTAAGCGCGGTTGCCGTTCTGAAAAAACTCACCCATCTTCCGGTATTTGTGGATCCAAGTCACGGGGTAGGCAAGTGGGATCTTGTGCCTCCTATGGCAAAAGCAGCGATAGCAGCGGGAGCAGACGGCCTCATCATTGAGGTTCATACAAACCCCGAAGAGGCTTTATCTGATGGCGAACAGTCATTGCGACCGAACGATTTCAAGAAGCTCATGAAAGAATTGAAGCCGTTTGCTTCAGCCGTCGGGAGAGAGATTTAAGTGCATTTCCATAAGGCAACCATACTTGGTGTTGGTCTCCTCGGAGCCTCTGTTGCACTGGCGCTAAAAAAAAATGGGCTCGCCGGAACAGTTGTCGGGTATGGCAGGACGGAGGGTAATCTAATCAGGGCGCAGGAGCGCGCCATTATTGATTCATATTCACTTAACCCGGCAAGCGCATCTGAAAACGCTGACCTGATCGTATTTGCAACCCCCGTAGGAGTATTTGTCGATATTGCAAAACAAATAAAACAAGTTTTGAAAAAAAATGCAATAGTGACGGATGTCGGCAGCGTTAAAGGAGACCTTGTACGTGAAATGGCGGTATTGCTGTTGCCACAAGCCTTATTCGTTGGAGGTCACCCCATAGCGGGGAGCGACCGTTCAGGGATAGATAATGCGTCAGCACAACTTTTTGAGCGTGCTCTATGTGTCATTACTCCTGTAGATTCTACTGATAAAAATGCTCTTGAGCAGATTGTTTCCTTGTGGCGCATCTTCGGATCAGTTGTGACCCTCATGGACCCAGATGAACATGATCGGGTCTATGCGGCAGTCAGCCATCTTCCGCACCTCCTTGCGTATGAAATTATGAATACCGTTGCGGATATAGACAGTTCTTATCTCACCTTTTCCGGGCAGGGATTTAAGGATGCAACACGGATAGCGTCAAGCCATCCGGAACTCTGGAGGGATATCTGTATGCTCAACCGCAAGAATCTGCTCGCGTATATCGAGATATATCAAAAAAATCTGGAACGTGCAAGTTGCCACCTCAGGGATGGTGACGGAGAATCTCTGCTCAGGGATTTCCAAAACGCCCGGGCGCTGAGGGAGCGAATTGGACAGAATTGAGTTAAATAAAGCTGATCATTTCAAGGGGGAATTCTCCCCTCCCCCGGATAAATCGATATCCCATAGGGCCATACTTTTCTCGTCATTAGCCCTGGGGGAAAGTGTGATAAGGAATTTTCTGAGGGCTGAAGATCCAATGAGCACCTTGCTGGCATGCCGGGCACTGGGAGCAGACATCGACGACAGCAGTGAAGACATAATTGTCAAAGGCAAAGGGATTTATGGCATTACAGAGCCATACGATACCATCGATTGCGGCAATTCGGGCACAACGATGAGGCTTCTTGCCGGAGTGCTATCAGGAAGTCCATTTTTCTCGGTTCTTACAGGGGATGCATCGCTGAGAAAAAGGCCTATGGCCAGAATCATAAAACCACTGAGCCTTATGGGCGCACATATTCTGGCCCGCGCAGAAAACAGGTATCCGCCTATTGCCATTAAAGGCGGTCCTTTGCAGCCGATAACTTACTCGATGCCCGTGGCAAGCGCACAGGTAAAATCAGCCCTCATCCTTGCGGGTCTTTATGCGCCGGGGAGGACTGAAATTGATGAGCCTGTTCAGTCAAGAGACCACACGGAACGTATGCTGCCCGCATTGGGTGCCGATATTGCAGTCAATGGCCTCCACATCTCCGTCACAGGAGGATACGAATTATATGGCGGCGATATTCATGTCCCGGGCGATTTTTCGTCAGCCGCTTTCTTCATCGCTGGCGCTTCACTGATACAAAATGCTGATTTAACAATTACTGACGTGGGAATCAATCCTACAAGGACTGGTCTTCTCGAAATACTCAGGGAGATGGGGGCATCTGTAAGGCTGTCTAACGTAAGGGAATTATCCGGAGAGCCTGTAGCGGATATTCACTGCGCGGGCGTTGCAGCACTTAAAGCGGTGACCATAACCAAAGAAAACCTGCCTGCTCTTATTGATGAGTTCCCCATTCTTTGTGTAGCGGCCACACAAGCGTCGGGGACTACCGTGATCAGCGGCGCGGAAGAGCTGAGGGTCAAGGAATCAGACAGGATAAAGGTGATGACAACTGAACTCAGAAAAATGGGAGCAGAAGTTGAGGAATTTGCGGACGGCCTTGTCATAAAAGGCGGGATTCCCCTCAAGGGCGCTGAGATAGAAAGCCATGGCGATCACAGAATAGCGATGGCAATGTCGATAGCGGGTCTCATTGCTGAAGGGACAACGATAATACACGGGATATCATCAGTTAATGTTTCATTCCCGGGCTTTTTTCATTTGATCGGGAAGCTGACATCATGAGGCAGATTATCGCCATCGATGGCCCTTCGGGATCGGGGAAGACAACGCTGGCTAAACTTGTCGCGCGGGAACTCGGGTACCATTATCTGGACACCGGCGCCCTGTACAGGGCCGTAGCCTTATTTCTCAGAAAAATGATGATACAGGCTGACGACAGTGATGAAAGACTCAGGGAAGTTCTCAAAGGGGCTGTTGTCAGATTCAGGGACGGAAGGCTCATGCTCAACGGGGAAGATATCACGGATGATATCAGATCTTCGGATATCGATCACTACTCTTCAGTATTCTCAGCAAGGAGGATCGTGAGAGATTTTCTCCTTGAACCCCAGCGGAATGCCGCACTGGAAAATGACCTCGTCATAGAAGGCAGGGACACAACTACCGTTGTTTTTCCTGCTGCACAAAAAAAAGTTTTCCTGGATGCATCTGTTGTAGAGCGGGCAAAAAGGCGGAGCCTTCAGTACAAAGCAAAGGGGATTGAGATGACCATTGAAGAAGCGATGGATACTATCACGGAAAGAGACGAGAGGGATACCTCCCGGCATTTGGCTCCCCTGGCAAGGGCCCCCGATGCTCTCCTGATTGATTCATCAAACCTTTCCATAGAAGATGTAAAAAATGCAATTCTCGCTTTTGCCGGAAAGGACAGGTAGAAGGATAGTAATTCTGCCGCATTAAACATTTAAATGGAGATCATTATTACAAAGGCCGCCGGATTCTGTTTCGGGGTGAGGCGGGCTATTAACATAGCTTTTAAAATTGCTCTTGAAAAGAGAAAAGGGGTATTCACCCTGGGGCCGATTATCCATAACCCCCAGGTTGTCGCAAAGCTTGCAGAAAAAGGCATCATACCCATACACGATTTGAAGGACAGGAGGGATATCAAAGCCCTTATTATTAGAACACACGGGATACCATTTGGCGTTTCGCGACAATTAATAAAGAAGGGCTGTGAAATCATAGATACAACCTGTCCATTTGTAAAAAAGGCCCAGTATTATGCTAAACTCCTTAGTGAAGAGGGGTATCAGGTAGTGATTTTGGGAGAACAAAACCATCCAGAGGTACAAAGCCTAATGAGTTATGCCAAAAGGGGTGTTATCGTGGTGAATGCTCAGTCGGATTTTACGCGACTGAAAAGCAGGGTCGGCATTATCGTCCAGACAACTCAGCCTCTTGAAGCGCTGAAAAAAGTCATATCGAAAGCTGTAGAATATGCGAAGGAACTGAAGGTGTATAATACGATATGCAATTCAACCGCTCAGAGATTAAAGGAGACTGCGCAGGTGTCTAAAAAAGTTGACGTGATGTTTGTCGTGGGAGGGAAGAACAGTGCCAATACAACTCAACTGACAAAGCTCTGCAAGTCTCTGTCCGTGCCAACGTATCATATAGAGACTGCTTCCGAGGTAAAAGGGGCATGGATCAAAGGGGCGAACAAGATTGGTATTACTGCCGGGGCTTCAACACCCGGATGGATTATTGGCGATGTCGAAGACAGAATCAGAGATATAGGAGGATAATGGTTGAGTGGAACTGAAAAACGACGAAATGGAGAAACTCTATGCAGAGACCTTTCAGAGCATTCAAGAAGGTTCGATATTGAAAGGGAAAATCCTGTCCCTTCGGCAGGATGGTGTCATTATTGATATCGGGTATAAATCTGAGGGTTTTGTCCCGATTGAAGAATTTTCAGGAGAAGAGATTCGCGCTCTACAGATTGGAAGCGATTTGGAGGTGTTTGTCGGGAAAATAGAAGATGTTGAAGGTATGCTTACACTATCAAAGGAGCGCGCGGCAAAAATAAAGGTCTGGGAAATGCTTGAAAACGCGTTGCGGGAAGGGTCTCCGGTGGAAGGCAGGATTGTCGGGAAGACAAAAGGTGGTTTTTCTGTTGACATTTCCGGCGTCGCCGCCTTTCTCCCAGGCTCCCAGGTTGACATTAAACCGCTCAAAGATGTAGACACACTTTCCGGCAGGAAATTATCCTTTCGGGTATTGAAACTGAACAATAAACTTTCTAATGTTATTGTTTCCAGAAGAGTAATCCTTGAAGAAGAAATGCGGATTAAAAAAGCCGAGACCCTTGAAAAGCTGAAAGAAGGGCGGATCATGCGCGGTTTCATCAAAAATATTACAGATTACGGAGTGTTTGTCGATCTCGGCGGTATCGATGGGCTTCTGCACATATCGGATATCTCCTGGGGCAGAATCAACCACCCATCGGAATTTTTTGGCGTAGGCGATGAAATAGAAGTCGTAGTCCTGAAATATGATGAGACAAATGAAAAAGTAACGCTGGGGTATAAGCAGAAGAAGCCTGATCCCTGGACCTTGGTTGATGAAAAATACCCTGTTGGCAAGCGGGTGAAGGGGAGGGTCGTCAATATTACAGATTATGGTGCATTCATTGAGCTTGAGGAAGGATTGGAAGGACTTGTGCATATATCTGAAATGGACTGGCTGTCCAGGATGAAGCATCCTTCCAAATATTTGTCTATAGGCGAGACTGTTGAAGCTCTTGTTTTGAAGGTTGATAAGATAGAGCGAAGGCTTTCCCTGAGCATAAAACAAATAAAACCAAGCCCCTGGGTGCTTGTTTCTCAAAGGTATACCGCCGGTCAGCGTGTGTCGGGCAAGGTCAAGACAATAACTGATTTCGGGGTTTTTGTCGGCCTCCCGGAAGGGATAGATGCCCTTATCCATATATCAGATCTCTCCTGGACTAAACATATCAAACATCCGTCGGAAGTTCTGAAAAAGGGGCAAAAAATAGAGGCTGTCGTTCTCAATATTGATCCGGAAGCGGAAAAAATGGCGCTCGGGTTGAAGCAACTGGAAGAAGACCCATGGCTGCATGTAATCCCCGAAAGATACAAGCTTGGCTCCGAGGTTATGGGGAAAGTGCTTTCCGTTACTGATTTCGGGATATTCGTCGAGCTTGAAGGAGGTGGGGAAGGCCTCGTTTATTCCTCTGAAATACTGAGGTCGTCATCGGGGACATCTGATGATGTTCCACAACCTGGTGATACTATAGCCGTTCGGGTCATCAAGGTGGACTGCGAAGAGCGAAAAATCGGGCTGAGCATGAAAAACCTGAAAAGGATGGAACATTGAAGAAAGTATTCATATTCTTTGCTGTTCTTGTAGGCGGTGCTGTTTTTATAAGCATCGCTTTCATTTTGCTTCATAAAAATCTGCCCCTGGATGATAAGGTTGCGCTTATCCGAATTGAGGGCGCGATTCTTGATTCAAAAGACGCTATTGATGAGTTGAATGATTATGTGAAAGATATTTCGGTTAAGGCTATTGTTATTCGAGTCGACACCCCCGGCGGAGCCGTTGCACCTTCTCAGGAGATCTACTCGGAAGTTAGAAAAGCCGCGGCGAAAAAGACAGTCGTAGTATCAATGGGCTCTATCGCAGCATCAGGAGGGTATTATATTGCGTCTCCCGCAACGAGAATTGTTGCAAACCCCGGTACCCTCACCGGGTCGATTGGTGTGATAATGGAAATTCCAAACATGGAAGGGCTTATGAACAAGATTGGGGTTAAGACCGAGGTTATAAAAAGCGGAAGGCACAAGGATATCGCATCGGTATTCCGCGGCATTGGCAAGGAAGAAAGGGTTATTTTGCAGGATGTGCTTGATAATGTGCATAACCAGTTCATTGACGCGGTCGCTGAGGGAAGAAATATGCTTCGGGACGATGTGGAAAAGATAGCCGACGGGCGTATATACACGGGAGAGCAGGCGTTAAAAGTCGGGCTTATTGATGAACTGGGCAATCTTGAGGATGCGATCAAAACAGCGGCAAAAATCTCCGGGATAAAAGGAGAGCCTGCACTTGTGAGCAGGAAAGAAAAATTTTCCCTGATCAGCCTTCTCAGAGGCACGATGCCGGCGGATATCACTGATATGGTTCCATCATTGAGGGTTAAATACCTTTTTACGCCCTAACATAAGCATGACTGGGGTGATAGAAGCATGAATTTTCAAGTCAACTTTTTTGACGTCTGATCAAAGGAGGGCACATGACTAAATCGGTGCTGGTGGAGAAGGTATCTGAAAAGATTGGAAGCCTCACAAAAAAGCAAACAGAAATTGTTGTTGACACCGTTATTGACAGTATAAAAGAGGCTATTGTACGGGGAGAAAAAATCGAAATCAGAGGGTTTGGAAATTTCAAGCCGAAAATTCGAAAACCCAGAATGGCCCGGAACCCCAAAACAGGGGAAAGAGTTGATGTGCCGGGGAAGCGGGTACTGCATTTTAAAGTGGGCAAGGCCCTCAGAGATGCAATGAATCAATGATAGGCTCTCACGCTTTTCGGTCCATGCAACTAAATTATTAACAGTTAAATAATAGAAACAACATTATTTATAAAATCCCTCCTCACCTCCCTTTGCTTGAAGGAGGTTTCATACCTCTCTTCGACAAAGAGGGACAGGGGTAGATTTTCTGACCCATGTAATTTCAGTTTTGAGCCCCTTAATATATTGGAACCGATGAGCGGTGATTTCAGTAAAAATGTGCAGGCTCCTGCCAAAAATGCGACCTGATCGCAATGATTATATGAAAGGGAAAGTGTATTTGGTTGGTGCAGGCCCCGGCGATATCGGACTTCTCACCATCAAGGGCGTGAAATGTCTGCGGAAAGCCGATGTCGTTGTTTACGATTTCCATTTGAATGCACAGGTTTTAAATTATATTAATCATAATGCGGAATTCATTTATGCAGGAAAACGGGGCGGCCATCATACCCTCACGCAAGATGAAATTAATGCCATTCTTGTCCGGAAGGCGAAGGAAGGGAACATTATCTGCAGATTGAAGGGTGGCGATCCGTTTGTATTCGGGCGGGGCGGTGAAGAGGCAGAGGTGCTTTCAAAAGAAGGTATCCCATTCGAAGTCGTGCCGGGTGTAAGCTCCGCAATCGCTGCGCCTGCATATGCCGGAATACCTCTGACTCACAGGTTTCTTTCATCTTCATTCGCGGTTATACCGGGGTATGAAGATGCTACAAAAAAAGATAGCATGATTGAATGGTCAAAGCTTGCTACAGGGGTTGGCACATTGGTTTTTCTCATGGCTGTCAAAAACGTGGACATCATATGCGCAAATTTGATCGAGCATGGGCGGCCGCCGCAAACACCCGTTGCTGTGATCAGATGGGGCACGCGGCCGGATCAAAAGACAATCATTGGAACATTGGAGAGCATTCCGGCGGTTCTCAGGGAAAAGGACATTAAACCGCCTGCTGTAATGGTCGTTGGCGAGGTTGTAAAACTGCGGGAAACACTGAAATGGTACGAGAAAAAGCCGTTGTTCGGATACAGAATATTGGCGACCAGGGAGCATATGGAAGGATTTGAACGACTGGAGGAACTTGGCGCGGAGATTCTTGAATTTCCTACCATCGAAATTAAGCCGCCTGTAAATTATGAGGAGATTGATGCGTCTATAAGGAATATCTTATCTTATGACTGGCTTGTTTTTACCAGCCGGAATGGCGTGAAATATTTTTTCAGGCGCATGTTCGAAACGGGGAGAGACATCAGGGAGCTGAAGGGGATTAAAATTTGCGCTATCGGCGCTAAAACGGCTGAGGAGATAAAGAAATACGGGATACAGGTTGATTTGATGCCCGCAGAATTCCGGGCGGAAGGCCTTATTGAGTCCTTCGTGCAACTTGGCCTTAAGACTGATAGTGTTTTTGGCCGGAAGGCGTTCGGTTCAGAGTCTCTCAAAGGGATACGGTTTTTGCTCCCGAGGGCGGAAAAGGCACGGGAGATATTTCCTGAAAAAATAAGGGGGTTAGGAGGAGAAATAGATGTCCCTGCAGTATACCGGACTGTAAAACCCGAATCGCGAGGGAAAAGACTCCGCAGATTCCTGCGGGAAGGAAAAATTTCGATTGCAACATTCACCAGCAAGGCGACTTTTGATAATTTCAGAGAAATAATGGGAAACGAGGCTGATGAACTTTTGAAAAGAGTGCCGATAGCGGCTATTGGACCGGTGACGGCAAAGGCCATTGAAAAGGCGGGCCTGCGGGTCGATATTATGCCCCGTGAAGCGACGATCGAAGCAATGGTGGAAGAGATTTTGCAATGGGCGCTGAAAAAGAATGCAGGGCAATGAACACAGATGATTAACCTATCTATAACAATCAGCAGGTTTCTTATGCGCTTTCTTGATTGATGGACGTTACTGCACTGGATGTAATTCTCTTTTTTTTCGTAAATCAAAATCTTCAGAACAATTTCTTTGACATATTTATGCCTTTTATTACTAAAAAGGCATGGATGGTCTTTCTGCCCCTGGTTCTGTGGTGTGCCGTAAGGGACAGGAAAACGGCGACGATTGCACTTGTTCTCGGTATCGGCGGTATTCTGCTGGCTGATTGGGCGGGGAATACCTTCAAGTATATTTTCGAGCGTATCAGACCATGTCATGTGCTTGAAGGAGTAAGATTGCTCGTCGGGTGCGGCAAATCTTTTTCGATGCCTTCCAATCATGCAGCAAACGCCTTTGCTTTTATGACTCCATTTTTTCTGTTGCAGAAAAGCAGGATTCGCTATATTTTTGTGGCAGTTGCTGCAATGGTGGGCTTCTCAAGAATCTATGTCGGCGTTCATTATCCTTCCGACGTTCTTGCCGGAGCATTCCTTGGCACACTTGTTTCGGCATCGATATTGCGCTTGTACGGCGCGGCATCAAGAAGGGTTAAGCTTTCGGGTTGATTCCCGTTTATTTGTCCAGCTTTTCGGAAAGTTGAGAAAAAGGTTTTTACCGCTTATACTAAGAGGCGTGCAAGAATCAGGGACTAATTAATATCCCAAATCCAGCGATAACTATCTCGAACGATTAATAAACGCGTCATTGCGAGCACCTGCAAGGTGCTCGGCAATCTCCTTTCATACGACGAGATTGCTTCGCTGCACTCGCAATGACAATTC
>CAZKLK010000041.1:0-12789 GCA_964553535.1 uncultured Nitrospiraceae bacterium | reverse complement strand
AATATTGTATAATAGGGCAGTCCTGCATGACCTTCAGTCATGCTTTTCTTCAGTGAGCAAAAAAGCCATGGAGCTGTGAGAAGAAACGTGCCTGTACAACCTCCCGACAAGATATACGAGATGCCTGCAATCAAGAGGCAGGAAAATGAGAAAACGCCCGCGCGGAAAAAGCCGAAGAAGAAAAAACAGGAACCCCAGAAGGGATCGGGCAGAATAGATATACGGGTTTAATATGGAAGAGTCAGAGCCCAAGCCAGAGTCCCCGGCAGTCAAAGAACCTAAGAAGGCCGCGAGATCCAGAGCAAAAGAAAAGGTCGGTAAGGAAAAACGTCTTCTTATGATGGAGCTAACCGAGATTAAAGAAATATCCGACATTATCTTTAAGAGGATCGAGAAGCAGATCGAGGCCTTAAAGACCATCGAGGCATCCATAGATAAGAAGATAGAAACCCTGAGGAGACTCGACCGGGGGGAGAACCTGCCGGAGAAGCAGCCTGAGGAGGCCGCCTCCCTCAGCGAAGTCAGATCCCTGAGACAGAAGGGTCTGGGCGTCAAAGAGATCGCGGATGTCCTCAAAATTCCGGCCGGTGAAGTAGATCTCATGATAAACCTCGAAAAGGACCGTGAGGATGCCGCTGATCTCGGAGGGGACGTGCAAAAAGAACAAAAAAGAATCCCTGGAAAGCAGATTCCGCGGAGAACCAGCAGCCAGTTCTTATCACGAAGAATACTCGTCGGCCTCTTGCTAACCATCTTTACCGCCATTTTGGCTGCGTATCTCTTTTTGCCCCGATGGTACAGTCCCTCCCTTATTCCTCTGTCAAAAAGCGATCAGGTTGCGGATCAGCAGCAGATACCTCCTATACTGGTGCAACCTCTGGAACCGGCGCAGCCACAAAAGCCGGAAGAGGAAATACCGCAAGATATTGATTCAATTAGAAAAAAATATTCACTTGCATCTATACCCCAGGCAATCGAGAAGAAGCCCCCAATCCGTGGAGAAAAAGTGCTTAAAGAGGAGAACCAGTCAACAGCATTATTCGAACAGGGAAAGAAAGGCAATGCGGTTACCATCATTACAAATGCTGCAACAATACGTGAAAAGCCGGAGCTAAAATCAAACCCTGTAGCATGGGTATCAAAAGGTGTTGTACTCGAGGTCAGGGAGGATTTTACAGACAGTTCCGGCAAGAAATGGAACAGGGTTGTAACCTCGGACGGGAGGGAAGGCTGGATTGCAGACAGCGTAGTCAAGTCCTCATCGTAGTTTCATTCACAGACTGCTTCATCAGGTAACTTCTTCCGGCAGAGGAAATATTTTCCTGCCATATACGCTTGTGACATAATGCTTTCAACCCGAATTATGCAGACATTGTTCATAAATTTACTTAATTCGATGAACACAATATAGAGTTCGGCGACTGGCATTAAGCTTGCTTTATCATAAGGCATGTATAAAGGTATCTATGTCGCATTGTCCGGTGCAGTTCTGAAACACACACAGATAGAGATCATTTCACAGAATCTTGCCAATGCAGATACGACTGCATATAAGAAAGACCGTGTTTCCTTCAAGGATTATCTTATTCCTCAGGAGGTCGTGAGTTTTGAACCCGATGGCAGGGCCATGAGTGAAGTCTCGTCATTCGCCATTGATTTCTCTGCGGGGAACCTCATGAAAACAGGCAATCTCCTCGACATCTCGATAGACGGGAACGGCTTCATTGCATTGGAAGGAGACCGTTACACGAAGAGGGGAGATCTGCAAAAGGACGGCAAAGGGTACCTTGCTTCATACAACGGGATAAGGGTAATGGGGAGCCAGGGTCCTATTCAGTTGCCTGAAGGCATACCAGAGATCAGCGAGTCAGGTGACGTAGTTGTCAACGGAGTGCCGATCGATTCAATAAAGATTGTTGAATTGAAAGAATTGGATAAACTCTCAAAGGTGGGTGAGAGCATATTCACGACATCTGAAAATGCTGTCAAATCAAGGGCAAAAGTAAAGCAGGGCCACCTTGAAAAATCGAATGTCGAAGTCATAAGAGAGATGGTGCATATGATCGAGACATATAGGGAATTCGAGACGTTCCAAAAGGCAATACAGTTCTTTGATGAGGCTTCCGGGAAGGCAAACAACGAAATAGGGAGGGTTTAGATGTTACGGTCACTGTATATCGCTGCAACTGGGATGGAAGCCCAGAAACTCAATATTGATGTTATAACCAATAACCTTGCCAATGTCAACACGGTAGGATTCAAGAAGAGCAGAGCCGATTTCCAGGAACTCCTTTACCAGAACCTGAAGACACCCGGTGCTACATCGGCAGAGGGTGCTCAGATACCGTCAGGCATTCAGGTGGGGCTTGGCGTCAGGCCGGTTGCAGTTCAAAAGCTGTTCATGCAGGGTGATTTTGTCAATACCGGCAACAGCCTTGACCTTTCTATAGAGGGAGACGGATTCTTTCAAATCCTGATGCCCGATGGGACTATTGCGTATTCGCGGGCAGGCGCCTTCAAACTCGACAGTGAGGGGAGGATCGTGAATTCCGACGGATACCCTCTTGAGCCTGCGATAACCGTTCCGGCGGACACCCTGAATATAACAGTCGGCTCAGACGGGAAGGTGACCGTTCTTCAGTCGGGGAACGCCACACCGACAGAAATAGGTCAAATAGAACTTGCCCGGTTTATAAATCCGGGAGGGCTTAAAGCCGGGGGCAGAAATCTCTTTATGCCTACCGCCTCATCAGGTGAGGCTATCACGGGTAATCCTGCTTCCGAGGGGCTCGGAACTATCTCACAGGGGTTTGTAGAGATGAGCAATGTAAACATCGTTGAAGAGATGGTGAACATGATCCTCAGCCAGAGGGCGTATGAGATCAATTCCAAGGCCATTCAGACCTCTGACGAGATGCTCCAGGTTGCCAATAATCTCAGGCGGTAATATGAGAAGTCATCCCGGACTCCTCTGTCTGGCGTTAATGTCTTGGTTTATTCTGCTTGTTGCCGCCCCGGCTTCAGCATTGAAGTGGAACCCCGATGCCGCGCTTAAAGAGTACATCAGAGAGCATTATCCGTGGGCCGAGGTAGAAATCAACAACCTTGCGTTTCCCGGCAAAGTTCCCGATTCAGCCCCTGTCAGGATCACGGCTGAAAAAGGCCCGCCTGGGAAAACGGTTTTTTTAATCGAATTTGAGGACGGTCAAAGGATCAAGGCAACTGCCGATGTTAAGGCCCTGGACTGGATTGTTGTGAGTGCACGGGCATTCAGGAAGGGCTACCAGATGCAGGAAGATGATGTCTATATGAAACTGACAGATGCAACACGGATTCCCGGCGGAGCGGTTAAGAATGCGGACCTCGTTATAGGCAAAGTGCTTACACGTTCACTTTTAGTGAACACCCCGCTCCTTTCGAGCATGGTGAGTGATATGCCCATGGTAAAGAGGGGACAGAGAGTTAATCTCATAATTGACGCGCCGCATTTCAGGATGATGGCACAGGGTGAAATAATGGAAGGGAGTTACGTCGGCAGTTATGTGAAGGTTGCTAACCTTTCTTCGAAAAAGGTTTTGAGAGGACTGCTTATTGATGAAAATACAGTGAAGATGGAATTCTGATATGCAGTTGTTCAATGCCATAAAACCGACACTGATACCGGCCAAGAAACATCCTGCATATTCTTTTCACTTATCCCTGTTATGCATGCTGTTTTTTGCCGCATCATGCGCGACAACGCCGCAGCTTCCATCTCCTCCTCCAAAGTACGCGCACCATGAGGAGAAGACGGTATCAACTGTTAATTCGCTCTGGAATGATACAGCGAGCCTATATGAAGACATCAAGGCACGGAGAGTCAACGACCTTGTAACGATCAGGGTTATAGAAAACATTACCGGGTCAGGGAAGGCGGATACGAACACGGACAGGAAATCGTCACTCGAAGCAAGCATCGATAAATTCTTCGGTGCGCCGCTCAATCTCAACACGAGAAATCTTTACGGACGGGGCAATACATTTGAACCAAAAGTCAAGGGTTCGGCAGAGAGCACATTCGAGGGCAGCGGAGAAACAACGAGGGAAGGAAAGCTTGTCGGCACGATAACTGCAAAGGTCGTAGAGGTAATGCCTAACGGGAATCTTGTTCTTGAATCAAGAAAAGAGATCACCATCAACAGGGAAAAACAGATACTAATTCTCCGCGGAATGGTAAGACCTGATGACATTGCAAAAGACAATACGGTTCTGAGCAGCAGGGTATCGGATGCAGAGGTATATTTTGTCGGTGATGGTATTATACAGGAGAAACAGGGCCCGGGCTGGCTGGTGAGGTTACTCGATACAGTATGGCCATTTTGAAAAAGGTTAAAAGGTCGAAGGCCGGGGGGGAAAGGTTAAAGGCGGGAATGCCATTCCTGGCATCACTGCTTCTTTTGATCTTCACTTTCAGTTTTCAATTTTCTGCGGTCGGCTATGCTGAGCGCATTAAGGATATCGCAAGCTTTGAGGGAGTCCGGGAGAACCAGCTCATTGGATACGGGCTTGTCGTCGGTCTCGACGGCTCCGGGGACAAAGGTCTCGCCACAATGCAGGGTATCGCCAACCTGTTGCAGAGGATGGGACTTACGGTCAATCCAAATGACATTAAGGCCAAAAACACCGCATCAGTAATGGTTACCTCAACCCTACCCCCCTTCCCTAAACCGGGAACGAAGGTTGATGCACTGGTGTCAACCATAGGAGATGCAAAGAGTCTCCAGGGCGGGACTCTTCTCCTCACGCCATTGAAAGGGCCCGACGGGAAAGTCTATGCCCTTGCCCAGGGCGCTGTCTCAATCGGCGGATTTGTGGGAGGGGGCGGCGGTACGACTGTTCAGAAGAACCATCCGACCACTGGCAGGGTGCCCGAAGGTGTTACTGTGGAGAAAGACGTGCAATTCACCCTTGGGAGCGGAGACGAGATAAGGATTTTTCTCAACAGGCCTGATTTTTCCTCAGCGAGTTCAATAGTAAAGAAGATCAACGAAACATTGCAGTCGGAGTATGCTTTCCCCGTAGATCCTTCATCAATAAGCCTTAAAATACCGCCATCATATGCAAACAGGATTGTTGAGCTTCTTACCCTCGTGGAGGGCCTTGAAGTTTCTGTTGATGTGCCTGCAATGGTTGTGATCAATGAAAGGACGGGGACGGTCGTCATTGGTGAAAAGGTAAGAATCTCTCCTGTAGCGGTTGCCCATGGAAGCCTAACCATAGAGATAAGAACTGATCTCCGGGTTTCTCAACCCCCCCCGTTTGCACCGGAAAGTGCGAAAACGGTCGTTGTCCCCCAGAAGGATGTCAGTGTCCAAGAACAGAAGGCTTCACTCGTTGAGGTTTCAGGGGCAACACTTGGTGAGATCGTGAGGGCGTTGAATGCCCTTGGAGTGGCGCCGAGAGATCTTATCTCCATACTCCAGGCATTAAAGGCATCCGGGGCTCTCAGGGCTGATCTGGAGATTATATGATAAATTATATGCAGGGCATGAGCAATTATTACCCGCGGAATCTTGAGGAAATAACCGGTAAGAACGACCCTGATTCCATGAAAGCTGTTGCCCGTGAAATGGAAAGCCTCTTTGCGTATGAACTTATAAAGTCAATGAGGGCAACAGCTCAGCTCAACTCGAAAGATGGTCTTGGAAAAGGCATCTATATGAGCATGTTTGATATGGAACTCGCAAGGCTTCTTGCAGAAAGGGGGCTTGGCCTGCAGGATATTCTGCTCAAGGCTCTGAATAAGGATGCCGGCAGAACGGCAAGTCCACAGCCTGAAAAGGATCTCTCTTCAGTTACTTTTCATTCCCATCAGTCAGAAGAAAAGGAAAAGCCGTCAGCAGCGTCACAACTTCCCTCTATGCCCGTCGATGGGATGATCAGTTCACATTTCGGTTTGAGGAAGCATCCGCTTTACGGTGACAGAAGATTCCATTACGGGGTGGACATAGCAGCGCCATCCGGAACTGCTATATACCCCATTAAAATGGGAAGAGTTGTATACAGCGGTCAGCAGGCGGGTTATGGAAATATTGTAATCGTTGACCACGGTGAAGGCCTTGTCAGCAAATATGCACACAACATGATCAACCTTGTAAAAGAAGGAGATGAAGTAGATACGGATACCATTGTAGCCCGGGTAGGGGAGACCGGTAACACGACAGGACCTCATTTGCATCTCGAGGTCAGTGATCACGGTGTCCATATCGACCCTGTGCAGCTCATTGCAAGGAGGCAGGATTAAAGAATTGCGAAGAAATTCCGATAAAAAAAGTAAATTCTTGCCGGGGAGGACTGGATGAAAATACACGGGAATAAATCACCTGAAGGTCAGGAAATACATCTTGAAACATCGAAGGTTTCAAAGACAAATGCCGGCGGTAAGACTTCCGGATCTCAGGCACCAAAATCGTCTGACAGGATTGACATCTCCGACCAGGGGAAGAAGATAGCGGAGATGATGAAAGTCATCGACCAGCTCCCGGAAGTGCGCATGGATAAGGTCAACAAAATAAAAGAAGCCATTATTGCAGGCACCTACCAGGTGGATTCCGAAAAAATAGCACAGAAGCTGATTAATGAACTGTGAGACATGTTGACTTCATAAAAAATATTCTCTCCGAGCAGGTTCATGGCTATCGCACACTGCTCGGCCTGCTCCAGAGAGAGCGGGAATGTATTGTCAATCTGAATGCAGGTGAAATAGAGGATATCTCAAAGGAAAAGGATACAATTCTCCTCAAACTCAGACTCCTTGAAGAAGAGCGGAAAAGACTCGTTGAAGGATTTGCCGCTGAAGAAATGAACAACGATGCCATAACTCTTCAGAGTCTTTATGAGATAACCGGCGATAAAGACTTCCAGCGCTTAAGATTGCAGTTACGATCACTGCTACAGAGCATTGAGGAACTGAATGCGTTCAATATGATCCTGATCGGACGTTCTCTCAGTTTTATCAATAATTCGATGAATTTCCTCGGATCGTTCGGGGTGGCTGTGCAGCAAAAGACAACCGGCGTTATTTTATCGAAGGAGATTTAATTGGCGCTATTCGGTCTTTTTGACATCAGCAAGTCAGCGCTTTTTGCGAGCCAGACCGCACTATATATTACCAACCATAATATTGCCAATGTGAACACCCCTGGCTTCAGCAGGCAGGAAGCAATTCTGGAGATTGCAAGCCCGGTTGCTACAAGAGGCGGATTTTTGGGGAGGGGAGTGAACGTTGTCGGCATAAAAAGATATTATGACAAATTCATCCAGACCCAGTTGCTGGGACAGTACCAGAATTACGGCAGGTCTTCATCCATAAACCATACCCTGAGTCAGATAGAGCAGGTCTTTAACGAGGCCCGGAATATGGGATTGTCGGTCCCGCTTCTTGATTTTTTCAATGCCTGGAATGAGGTTGCCGGAAGCCCGGAGGGGATTACCGAGAGGAGCGTGCTGCTCCAGAAGGCACAGGCTCTCGTCATAACTGCAAGACAGATGGAAAGCAGTATTACGGCGGTGCTGAAAAATACAAATGAAGCGGCAGGCGAGATAGTTGACCGCATTAACGCAATCGCAGCCGGGATCGCAAAAATCAACAGAGAGATTGTCCAGATAGAGGCAGGTGGCTTATCAGAGAGGGCTCATGACCTGAGGGATCAGCGGGATGTGCTTCTTGGTGAACTATCAAATCTCATAGAATTCAGCTCTTATGAAAGCAGCAACGGAGCGGTAAATATCATCGTTGGGATGAGAACCCTTGTTTATGGTGAGATTACCAACACCCTCTCCAACCGGCTGAATTGGGACGGCTATACCGACCTTGTTCTTGATGGTGTCAATATTACTGACACAGTCAAAAAGGGCCAGATGGGGGGACTGCTTGCAGTCAGGGACGATGTAAAAACCGGCTCGCTCGACGGACTCAGAAGGCTGATTGCGTCCCTGATCAAAGAGATCAACATTATGCACAGCCAGGGGTACGGTCTCGACGGATCTACCGGGCTTGATTTTTTTTCTCCCCTTCAACTAACGGCAAGAGATTATTCACCGGGAGCAACACTATCGGCAACCATAACAGATCCCTCTCAGCTTACGCTCGACGAATACGGCGTCCGGTTTGATTCAGCCAATAACTATTCGGTATACAACAAGCAGACCGGCGCTCTTGTTACATCGGGGGCATATGTCTCCGGAAGCGTGATAGCCTTTGACGGCATCGAGCTGGTCATTTCAGGATCGGTTACCCCCGGTGACCAGTTTTTTGTCAGCCCACTGACAGATGTTATCAGGAACTTCAGTGTTGCGGTTGCAAATCAACGGCAGATAGCTGCTGCCTCATCGAACTCCGGCTTGCCGGGTGACAATGCAGTTGCCCTCGGCATTGCGCAGCTCTCGGAAAGCGCCATTGCCGGCCTTCGGGGAGCAACGTTTTCGGGTTTTTATGCCGGAATCGTTTCATCTGTTGGCACAATGAGCAGAGCTGCTTCAGACAGCCTCAGGTTTGATGAAAATCTTTTGTCGGAGATCAAAACCCGCAGAGAGTCAGTTTCGGGGGTATCACTTGATGAGGAAGCCGCAAATCTCATTAAGTTTCAGCGTTCGTTCGAGGCTGCTGCACGGATGATCAAAGTAACAGACGAACTATTGGAGACGATTTTGAATTTATGAGAGTAACTCAATTCATGCTCTTCAACCATCTGAGCCGCGCCCTCCAGCAGAATATGGAGGAATACGTAGAACTCAATAACCGCCTATCTTCAGGGAAGAAGATACAGAAACCGTCAGATGACATAACCGGCATGATGAGGGCGCTTGACTACCGTGTGAGCATAAACGACAATGCGCAGTATGCAAAGAATATTGCCAAGTCCTCATTCCATCTGACGGTTACTGACAAAGTGCTGACATCGGTGTCTGAAAGCCTTCTGAAATTAAAGCAACTGCTCGTGTCGGGAGGAAATCCTCAGTCGCCGGAAGACAGGGCATTTTATTCAAAACAGGCGGCGGAATGGAGAGATTTTCTTCTCGGACTGTCAAATACCCGGCTGAGCGAGCGTTTTCTATTCTCAGGCCATGCTACCGATCAGCATGCTTTTACTTTTAACCCGGTTACAAACCTTTATGATTATAACGGGGACATGGGCGAGGTCAGGGTTCTGATTGACAGAGGGGCGACGATATCCTCGAACATGCAGGGGAGCAGGGTTTTCAGTTTTGGCCTCAGCGGACCGATTCCTTCTGAACTGCCTGACGGCACTCCTGTCAGATACACCCAGTCGACTGATCCCTCTACAGGCGTTACGACCATAACCGTGGAGATCGGCAATGCAGGATATCCGGGATATGATACTTTCACTTTCTCAAACATAATGGACATAGCGAACATTCTGAGTTCCGCCTGGGAATATAAAAATGCTGACGGGTCGGCTCTCAATGCGGACACTGCCGTCAGTGAAGAAATGGCGATGCACCGTCTCGCGGCCCTTATGATGCCCATAGATGCTGCCCGGACACGGGTGCTGAATGTCCAGTCGGAGATAGGCACAAGGCAAGTCCATCTCAGCGATCAGGAGGCAAGGCTCAAGAACTCGACCCTGAACCTCAAGAACGGCCTCTCAGCGACCGAAGATGCGGATATGCAGGAGACAATTACCGAAATTCTCAAGGCAGAAACAGCGCTTCAGGCTCTGCGGGAGTCGGCATCACGCGTACTCTCACAGTCACTGCTGGATTTTTTAAAGTAGGCTGCTATATAAAAGAAATTGCGTTCTCAGCATGAGACCTTAAACCTCGCCCTTTCATTTCACCGTAAGGGTCAGAGAGAACAGGCCGGGAGCCTCTACCGCAAGGTTCTCAAGAAAGACCCCAATCACCCCGATGCCCTTCATCTCCTCGGGATGCTTTCTATTCAGGAAGGGAATAATGAAGAGGCGGTCAATCTTATCCGGAAAGCAATAAGAAATAATAAACAAGCGCCGCAATACTATACGAATCTCGCTGTTGCCTTACAGAACCTCGGCAGGAATGAAGAGGCTGCAAGTGTCTGTTATCAGGCAATTTCTTTAAAACCTGATAATTTCAGTGCTTATAACACCCTCGGCAACGCACTTAGCGGACTGGGAAATTTTGATCAGGCGATAGAGAGTTTCAGGAAGGCTCTCGTATTAAGCCCTGATATTGCCGAGATTCACCTCAATCTCGGCAAGGCGCTGAAAGAGCAGGGAAGACTCGGAGATGCTGAGGATGCTTTCAGGAAGGCAATTTCCCTGAAAGCGGATTGTGCTGAGGCATACTTTAATCTTGGCGTTCTCCGCCGGTTGCGGGGGGCTGCCGAAGACGCAGTAAAAAACCTCCTGAGGGCAGTGGAAACCAACCCCGGGTACGCGGAAGCTTATAATATCCTCGGCAATGTTCTGTTTGAACAGGAAAAAGCCGATGCAGCAGTTGCCTGTTACCAGAGGGCATTGCAGATAAGGCCGCATTATGTTGAGGCACATTATAATCTTGGGAATCTCCTTGCAAAGGAAGAAAAGCTTGATGAAGCAGTGGATCACTACCAATGTGCCCTGAAGGCCAAGCCGGATTTTATTGAAGCTCTCTGCAGGACGGGTGATGCATTCCTCAGGCAGGAGAAGCTGTCTGAAGCCGCTGAATACTTCCGGCGCGCACTGAAGATCAGGCCGGATTTGGCAGAAGCCTACAACGGTCTTGGCAATGTACTCAGGGGGCAGGGAAAGCCTGAAGAGGCTATCGAGACCTACCACAAGGCACTTATCATAAAACCTGATTTTGCCGAATTGCATTACAACATCAGCAATGCCCTTTTCGATCTGGGAAGACTCGATGAGGCAGTGGAAAGCTGTCATCGCGCTCTTTCTGTCAAACCTGATTTCGCGGAAGCACAGTGGAATATAGGCTTAGCCCTTTTGACAGAAGGCAACTATGCGCATGGATGGCGGAAGTATGAATGGCGGGTTATGAAGCAGGGAGAAAGCCCTGCGCCTTTTTCCTATCCTATCTGGGACGGTTCATCACTGAAGGGGAAAACATTGCTTGTATATGCGGAACAGGGGATCGGTGATGAAATCATGTTTGCATCATGTTTGCCCCATGTAGTCGGGGAAGCCGGTTTATGCATTGTGGAATGCGACAGGAGGCTCATGCCCTTGTTTTCGCGTTCTTTCCCGGAAGCAAAGTTTATTCCCCGTACCGGGAAAGATGATCATCCCTCCCCCGACCTTCCGCATATCGACGTGCAGGTCGCTATCGGCAGTCTGCCGCTATTCCTGCGCCCTGATCAATCAAGTTTCCCCAGGCAAAAGGAATACCTTTCCGCCGATGCCCGTGAGATTGAGAAATGGCGGGACCGGTTGGACACACTCGGAGCGGGATTGAAGGTTGGCATTTCATGGCGCGGCGGCAAGGGCTATGTGAGGCGGATACGCTCGACGACACTGGAGCAGTGGGCCGTACTGTTCTCAATACCGGGGATACACTTTATCAACCTCCAATATGGCGAGTGCGGCCGGGAATTGCAGGAGATAAAAGAAAAAATGGGAATCACAATCCACGATTGGGAAGATGCTGATCCGCTCAATGATCTTGACGCCTTTGCCGCGAAAATTAGTGCTCTTGCCCTGGTTATATCCGTTGACAATTCAACAGTTCATATAGCTGGCGCACTGGGCGTGCCGGTCTGGACGTTGTTGTCTTTCGTTGGTGAATGGAGATGGTTGCGGGATGTTGAAGATACCCCGTGGTACAAAACGGTAAGGCTTATACGCCAGACAAGTCCGGGGGACTGGGACTACGTATTCCGGCGTGCTTCCTCGGATTTGAGGTATTATCTTGACACAGGAGTTAAGCCGGAAATAACCTGTTCTTATAAAGATACCGTCCCGGCCAAAAAAATGGCAGATGAACCTGATGCCCCTTTTCTATCGTTCTCATCTGAAAAAGCATACAGGTGTGCGGTGATCACTCCAATCGGTCCGGGACATGAGAGCCTGTATGAGGAATGTCTGGCCTCTATCGAAAAATCCTTTAATGAGAAAAAAGGTAATTTTTCTGAGGTCATTCCCATCAATATTGATGACCATGATGGAAAACTCGGCCGTTCAAGGGCCCGCAATCTCGGAATCCGGAAAGCGGCAGAACACGGGGTTGACTGGATATTCTTTCTTGATGCGGATGATCTCATGGCGCCTTCCTCCTTTGAATATGTCTCTCCCTACTTGGAAAAATATGACGGCGTCTGGGGTTCAATCTGGACCATTGAGAAAGGAGAAACAGCACCAAGACAACGCCCAAAGCAGCTGCCTTTCCTCTATAATATCCAGGATGTCCTCTCCTGTGATCCATTTATGACCCTCCAGATGGGTCACTTTGTCCGCACCCACGTTGCCCTGTCCAACCTCTTTGATGAATCAATAGATACGGGGGAAGATTTTGACTATTATCTAAGGGTATGGGGAAAACATCGGTGCATAAAGACTTCCCTTCCTTTTTTTTATAACAGGAGGGGTCTGCACGCACAGGGGCCCAAATCTGCTTCAGGGGGTGAATGGCATAATAAAGTTGAGGAACTGATTAGACACCATGCTGATATTTATTTGTTACCGAATGAATAAAGAAGTATCCTGAAAATACCGGGAATTTGAATCAGCTTGACCCGAAAAATGCAATTCAAGTCAGGCATATATACAGAAAAAGCTCTTTAGCAGCACCTTTGTGGGCGGTTTCATTGCTCATTTGCCA
>CAZKLK010000040.1:0-12832 GCA_964553535.1 uncultured Nitrospiraceae bacterium | reverse complement strand
TTGCAGGCGTCATACTATGCATAAGGAGATAAAATCTTAAAAATAACCAATAACCTAACATTGGGAATTTGAGATTTGGGATTTGGAATTTTTAAAGATAGGCCAGTAGCTCTAACGGATAGAGCGTCGGACTCCAAATCCGAGGGTTGGGGGTTCAAATCCCTCCTGGCCTGCCATCAAATTCACATTCTGTGTTGGAATGTATGCGGGAGAGGTAATGACAGGGAATACACGAATCAGGACGGAATATTATGCTTAACAGAGTGAAGGAATTTTTTAAAGACGTTAAACTCGAGATAAAAAAAGTTGTTTTCCCTACAAGGGAGGAACTAATCGGTTCCACGTGGGTTGTAATTATTACTGTAATTATCATTTCGCTGTTCCTGAGCGTCGTAGACCTGGGTCTTTCAAAAATAGTGGAGATAGCGCTGAGATAGAGATATGGGAAAAAACTGGTACGTGGTTCATACATATTCCGGATTTGAAGAAAAGGTAAGGATTTCGATTGACGAAAAAGTGGACAAGAAGAATCTGAGGGACAAAATTTCAAGAATATTAATTCCGACAGAACGGGTTATCGAACTCAAGGGAGGCAAAAAGAAGGAAAGTGATAAGAAATTTTACCCGGGATATATCCTTGTAGAGATGGAACTGGACGACGAGACATGGCATCTTGTTCGCAGCACTCCCCGGGTCACCGGATTCGTCGGCGGCGCAGCGCCGGTTGCCCTCTCGAATGAAGAGGTTTCGGTCATCATGCAGCAGATTGAGAAGGGACCTGTGCCGCAGGTCAAGACGCAGTTTCAGAAAGGGGAGAGCGTCAGGATAATCGACGGCCCATTCACCAATTTTGTCGGCGGTGTTGATGATGTTGATTTAGACCATGGGAGGTTGTGCGTCATGGTAAGCATTTTCGGGAGGCACACGCCCGTGGAACTGAGTTTTTTCCAGGTGGAGAAAGCATAATAATGCAAAATTGCCAATTGTCAATTTATCAATTATGGATTGTAGATTATCATTTTGCATTTTTCATTGTTAATTGATCACTTAGAGTTATTTAAGGGGGTTATATGCCTAAAAAAAAGGAAGTTATTGCACAGGTTAAGCTTCAGATACCCGCGGGGAAGGCGAATCCTGCCCCGCCTGTGGGTCCAGCCCTCGGGCCCCATGGCGTCAACATTATGGAATTCTGCAAGGCATTCAATGCCCAGACTCAGGCGCTCGGAGATACTATTATACCGGTTGTTCTGACTGTCTATGCTGACAGGTCATTCGCGTTTATCACAAAAACTCCTCCTGCCTCGGATCTTCTGAAAAAGGCGGCGGGAATTATTAAGGGGTCGGGGATCCCTAATAAGGAGAAGGTCGGAAAGGTTACCCCTGCGCAGGTACGGGAGATAGCCCAGAAAAAACTCCCGGATCTTAACGCGTATTCCCTCGATAAGGCAGAGAATATTATCAGGGGGACCGCCAGAAGCATGGGATTAGAAATTACAGACTGAGGGGTGGAAAGGCATGGGTAAAAAGTTAAGGGCGGCTCAGGATAAAGTAGAGGCCGGCAAGGAATATTCGCTTGAAGATGCAATAAAGTGCGCAAAAGAAGCTGCGTACGCGAAATTTGACGAAACCGTGGATCTGACTCTGAATTTGGGCGTCGATCCAAGGAAATCAGAACAGATGGTGCGCGGGACTGTCGTCCTCCCGCACGGCATCGGAAAAAAGGTGCGCGTTCTGGTTTTTGCCAAGGGCGAAAAGGAGAAGGAAGCCCTCGAAGCCGGCGCTGATTTTGTTGGAGCTGAAGATCTTGTCGAAAAAATAACGAAAGGATGGCTGGATTTTGACAAGTCGGTCGCCACACCTGACGTTATGGGTATTGTCGGCAAACTCGGGAAGATACTCGGCCCGAGAGGATTAATGCCGAACCCGAAAATAGGGACGGTGACATTCGATGTAGCAAAGACCGTCAGGGAGATCAAAGCGGGGAAGGTGGAATTCAAGGCCGAAAAGGCGGGCATACTTCATGTGCCGATCGGGAAGGTCTCATTTGATACGGATAAGCTGATCGAGAATGCAAGGACGGTAATCCGTTCAATCATTAAGGCGAAGCCGGCGACGAGCAAAGGGAAGTATCTTAAAAAAATAGCCGTATCTTCGACCATGGGACCGGGGATCGCTATTGATGTTGCATCGCTGGGAAAGGGGGTTTAATCTGAACAGGACAGGAAAAGAACACGTTATCCGGGAACTCAGAGAGGAGTTCAGCAGGGCAAAAGCCATAGTCTTCACGGATTTTCGGGGCATGACCGTCGCCGACCTTTCGGACTTAAGGGCTCTGTTGAGAGAGGGTAAATTAGAATACAAGATTGTAAAGAATACCCTTGCAAAAATTGCATCTGAAGGCACGACGGTGGCCGCGGTGAAGGATGTTTTCAAGGGACCTGTCGGAATGGCAATAAGCTATGACGACCCGGTTCTGGCAGTGAAAAAGGTCATTGAGTATTCCAGGAAGAACGATAAGCTCAAGATCGGCTGCGGTTTTATCGAAGGGACGGTCTGCGCGCCGCAGGATCTCAAGGCTGTCGCTGATCTGCCGCCGAGACATGTTCTGCTTTCGACCATGGCGGGAGGATTTAAATCTCCCCTGAACAAGCTCGGCTGGCTTCTTAATGCCACATTGAGCAGTTTTATCAATGCGCTGGAAGCGCTGAAAAATAAAAAAAGCAATCAGTAGGCAGCGTACGGTAGTCAGGCAAAAGATTTCTCCATTCTCCTGTCTACTTCCTGCTATCTACCAACAAAAAGGAGGATTTAAAAATGGCTGTAACCAAAGAAGAAGTATTCGAGTTTATTGACAACATGACGATTCTTGAAATGTCGAAGTTCATAAAAGAGTTCGAGGAAAGGTACGGTGTCACGGCCGCTGCGCCTGTTGCGGTCGCAGCCATGCCGGGGGGCGCCGGAGCTGCTGCCCCCGAGGTTGAGGAGAAGAGCAGCTTTGACGTCATTCTTTCTGCTGCCGGCGAAAAGAAGATACAGGTGATTAAGGTGGTGAGGGAACTCACCGCGCTTGGACTCAAGGAGGCAAAGGACCTTGTCGACGGAGCTCCAAAACCGGTCAAGACCGGTATCTCAAAGGAGGAGGCTGAGGCTGTTAAGGCAAAGCTCGAGGAACAGGGCGCTACAGTAGAAATAAAGTAAAGTAAGGAGACGTATGACAAGGGTTTTCAGAAAAAGACAGAACTTTGGAAAAGTTCCCCCTATTCTCGATATCCCCAACCTGATAGAAATACAGCAAAGGTCTTACGAGAAGTTCCTGCAGAAAGATGTCCTGAGCGACAAACGGGAAGAAACCGGGCTGCAGGCCGCATTCCAGAGCGTCTTCCCGATTATGGATTATAATGAGACGGCTTCCATCGAGTTTGTAGGCTATAGTATCGGCGAGCCGAAGTTCAGCATAAGGGACTGTCTTCAGAAAAGCATTACATATGCGGCGCCGCTTAAGATAAAAGTTCAACTTAACCTGTGGGAGATTGAGCATAAAGACAGTAAAAGGCTCAAGGAATCGCGCGAGGAGGATGTCTACATCGGCGAAATGCCGCTGATGACAGAGACAGGCACATTTGTAGTTAACGGAACAGAACGGGTTGTGGTCAGCCAGCTTCACCGCTCCCCGGGGGTTTTTTTCAGCCATGACAGGGGTAAAACGCATATGAGCGGAAGGCTGCTGTACTCTGCGCGTGTCATCCCTTCAAGGGGTTCATGGCTTGATTTTGAATTTGACACCAAGGATATCCTTTACGTCCGGATTGACCGGAGGAGAAAGTTGCCTGCAACAATAGTTTTGAAAGCCCTGGGATATTCCAATGAGGATCTTCTGAAGATTTTTTACCCGGTTGAAAAAATCACAATAAGCGGCAAGGATTTTGTCAGAGACGCAAGCGACATACTTATCGGGCTGAAGTCTTCCGTGAATATCATGTCCCGGGATAAAGAACCCATTCTCAGGGAAGGAAGCAAAATTACCAGAGGCGCACTCAGGAAAATGCAGGCATCGGGAATCAAGACAATTCCCATAGTGAGGGAAGAAATCGTCGGCAGGATAACATTGAAAGATATTATTGATCCCGCCACGGGGGAAGTCATTTTGGAAGGCAATGAGGCCATCTCCGAGGCCACCCTTGACAGGATCGCTGCTCTCGGAATAGAGTCCATCAGCCTTCTTTTCATCGACGGCGTTCATTATCTGCCTTCTCTTAGAGACACCCTCCTGACGGACAAAGTCAGCACGCAGGATGAAGCTCTGGTCGAGATTTACAAGAAACTGCGCCCGGGAGAGCCTCCGACGCTGCCTGCGGCGAGGGACCTGTTTAACGGCCTCTTTTTCGACCCCAAAAGGTATGATCTGTCTTCTGTCGGACGCCTCAAACTGAATAAAAGGCTTGATATAGACGTGCCGCTTGAGACCCGGGTTCTTACTGACAAAGATATAGTGGAGATTGTAAGATACCTTTTCAATCTCCGGACAGGCAGGGGAGAGGTTGATGACATTGACCATCTCGGCAACAGGAGAGTGAGAAGGGTCGGCGAGTTGCTCGAAAACCAGTTCAGGATCGGATTAGTCAGAATGGAGCGCGCAGTCAAAGAGAAAATGACCCTTGCGGAACTTGAGACCGCGATGCCCCATGACCTGATCAATGCAAAGCCTGTAATGGCTGCCTTGAAAGAGTTTTTTGGTTCAAGCCAGCTGAGCCAGTTCATGGACCAGACAAATCCCCTATCCGAGATTACCCATAAAAGGAGACTTTCCGCTCTTGGCCCCGGGGGCTTGACCCGGGAAAGGGCGGGCTTTGAGGTGCGGGATGTCCATCCGACTCACTACGGCAGAATATGCCCGATAGAGACGCCTGAGGGACCCAACATCGGTCTTATTACCTCCCTCGCTTCATATGCCAGAGTTAACGATTTCGGATTTATAGAAGTTCCGTACCGGAAAGTCATTAACGGAAAGGTGACAAGAACGATCGAATATCTTTCCGCTATCGACGGAGAAAAATATATTATCGCAGAGGCGACATCGCCGGTGGATGAAAAAGGGAATTTAGCCGGCGACGCTGTTTCGGCAAGGGTTGGCGGTGATTTCAAGATGGTGTCTCCTCATGAAGTGCAGTATATGGATGTATCGCCGAAACAGATCGTCGGGGTGTCCGCCTCTCTTATCCCGTTTCTTGAAAATGACGATGCAAACAGGGCACTGATGGGCTCAAACATGCAGAGACAGTCCGTACCCCTTTTGCAAACCGAGGCGCCCATCGTCGGAACCGGCGTTGAATTTGTTGCAGCCCGGGATTCAGGAGCGATCGTCCTCGCTAAAAGGGGAGGGGTTGTTGAAAGCGTCGATGCGTCGAGGATTGTTGTCAGGACGGCCGAGAGCAGGGGCGGAGCTGATATTTATAATCTGGTGAAATTCCAGCGATCGAATCAGGCGACCTGCATAAATCAGAAAGCTATTGTGGATATTGGAGATATAGTGAAAGCGGGCGATATTCTTGCTGACGGAACGTGTACAGAAATGGGAGAGCTTTCGCTTGGCAAAAACGTGCTTGTGGCATTCATGCCATGGGGCGGATACAATTTTGAGGATGCGTTCCTTATCAGCGAAAGACTCGTTAAAGAGGACACATTCACTTCCGTGCATATCGAGGAATTCAGTATTGAGGCGCGCGAGACCAAACTCGGCCCTGAAGAAATCACCCGCGACATACCGAATGTCGGGGAAGAGGCCCTCAAGGATCTCGATGAAAGCGGAATAATACGAATCGGGGCCGAAGTGAAGCCGGGGGATATCCTTGTGGGCAAGGTTACTCCCAAAGGAGAAACGCAATTAACGCCGGAGGAGAAGCTTTTGAGGGCCATTTTTGGCGAAAAAGCCGAGGAAGTAAAGGAAAGCTGTCTCTATGTCCCGCCGGGCATAGAAGGAACTATCGTAGATGTGAGAATATTCTCCCGCAAAGGCACCCAGAAAGACGACAGGGCAAAGAGCATTGAAGAGGATGACATTCAGAGGCTGCAAAGGGATTTGGAAGAAGAGGTCAGGATAGCTAAAGAGGAAAAATTCAGCAAACTGAGGAATCTTCTTGCCGGGCAAATAGTGGCCGATGACGTAAAGGATTCAAAAACAAAGGAGATTGTTTGCGCAAAGGGCAAAAAGCTCGCTGAAAAACATCTGGAGAAGGTCAAGGATGAACATCTCATGCGCATCAAACTTGAGGACGCCGCGGAGCGTGAGCGGTTAGAATCGCTGAACAATGAATTCAATCATTATATCCGGTACCTTGAATTGAGATATGATGAAATGGTTGAACAGCTGAAAAAAGGGGATGAACTTTCGCCCGGTGTTATTAAGGTTATTAAAACGTTTATCGCAATGAAGCGGAAAGTCCAGATCGGTGATAAGATGGCCGGCAGGCACGGCAATAAAGGCGTAGTGGCAACTGTCATGCCGGAAGAGGATATGCCCTATCTTCCGGACGGGACCCCGGTGGATATCGTTCTGAATCCGCTTGGAGTGCCGTCAAGGATGAATGTCGGTCAGGTTCTCGAGACACACCTTGGCTGGGCGGCGAAAGCGCTGGGAATGCACGTTGCAACTCCCGTATTTGAGGGGGCAAAGGAAGTTGAAATAAAAAATCTTCTTCAGAAAGCCGGCTTGCCGTCCACGGGACAGATAAGGCTTTATGATGGCCGGACCGGCGTTCCTTTTGATAAGCCGGTCACTGTGGGGTGCATGTACATGATGAAGCTTCATCACCTTGTTGACGACAAAATACACGCCCGGTCGATCGGTCCTTATTCACTTGTCACCCAGCAACCGCTGGGAGGGAAGGCGCAATTCGGCGGACAGCGTCTCGGGGAAATGGAAGTATGGGCTCTCGAAGCATACGGCGCCGCCTATACGCTCCAGGAATTTTTGACGGTCAAAAGTGACGACGTTACCGGCAGAGCCCGGATGTACGAAGCTATCGTGAAAGGTGACGCAACCCTTGAACCGGGGGTGCCGGAATCTTTCCACGTTCTGATAAAAGAACTCCAGAGTCTGGGTCTTGATGTGGAACTTCTGGAGAAAAAGAGTAAGGGGGAGTAATTTGACAGAAGACATCTCAGCAATTTTTCAGAGGCCGAAGGATCCGACTGATTTTGAGGCTGTCCGAATCCGGCTTGCCTCACCGGAAAAGATACGGGAATGGTCTTATGGTGAAGTGAAAAAACCTGAGACAATTAATTACCGCACGTTCAAGCCGGAAAGGGACGGGCTGTTCTGTGCCAAGATTTTTGGTCCTATCAAGGACTGGGAATGCGTTTGCGGAAAATATAAGAGGATGAAGCACAGAGGGGTGGTCTGCGACAAGTGCGGCGTGGAAGTGATTCAGTCAAAGGTTAGAAGGGAGCGTTTGGGGCATATCGAGCTGTCCACGCCGGTCGCGCATATATGGTTTCTGAAGGGGCTTCCAAGCCGTATCGGCACGCTTCTCGATATGACAATGCGGCAGCTTGAAAAAATTCTCTATTTTGAAAGTTATGTAGTCATTGATCCGGGAGATACGCCGCTCAAGGAAAAAGAGCTGCTTACCGAAGACGAGCACAAAAAGAAAACTGCGGAGTTGGGCTCGCGGTTTAAGTCAGGCATGGGAGCTGAAGCTATTCGCGAGCTTTTGCGTCAGGTTGATCTCGAGGTGCTTTCCGCGGAACTCAAAGCAAAGATATCCGAGGCGGCTTCCATCGGCGTCAAGAAGAAACTTACCAAGCGGCTGAAGGTTGTGGACGCGTTCAAGAAATCCGGGAACAAACCCGAATGGATGATAATGGATATCATACCGGTTTTGCCCCCGGACCTGAGGCCTCTTGTTCCGCTTGAGGGAGGGCGTTTTGCCACTTCCGATCTGAATGATTTGTACCGGAGAGTAATCAACAGGAACAACAGGCTCAAGAGGCTTATGGAACTTAAGGCGCCGAGCGTCATCATCAAAAATGAAAAGAGGATGCTCCAGGAGGCGGTTGACGCGCTTTTTGACAACGGCAGGAGGAGCAGGGTTTTAAAAACAACCACAAAACGGCCGCTGAAATCCCTCAGCGACATGATAAAAGGGAAGCAGGGCCGGTTCAGGCAAAACCTTTTAGGCAAGCGGGTCGATTATTCGGGGAGGTCGGTCATTGTTGTAGGGCCTGATCTGAAGCTTCATCAGTGCGGTCTCCCGAAAAGAATGGCCCTCGAGCTCTTCAAACCCTTTATTTTCAGCAAGCTTGAGGAACAAGGATTTGCGACGACAATAAAGGCGGCAAAGAAACTTGTTGAAAAGGAGAGTTCCGAGGTCTGGGACGCCCTCGAGGAAGTTATCGGGGAACATCCGGTTTTGCTGAACAGGGCTCCAACTCTGCACAGGCTTGGCATACAGGCATTTGATCCGATCCTCGTTGAAGGGAAGGCAATAAAGCTGCATCCGCTCGTATGTACGGCCTTTAACGCCGATTTCGACGGGGACCAGATGGCTGTTCATATCCCGCTTTCGATAGAGGCGCAAATTGAGGCGCGGGTACTGATGATGTCTGTAAATAATATCCTCTCGCCGGCGAACGGAAAACCAATTGTGATACCGACCCAGGATATGGTTCTCGGCATTTATTACCTTTTGAAAGAACGGAAAGGCGCAAAAGGGGAAGCAAAGGTATTCGCCGACCCGGAAGACGTCAGGGTTGCCTATGACGCCGGCGTCATTGAGGAACATGCATGCATAAAGGTCAGAATGGACGGAACTTTTGTTGAGACGACCACCGGAAGGATTATTCTCAATGAAATACTGCCGCACGGGATACCTTTTTCACTGATCAATAAAGTGATGACGAAAAAGGAAATCGGCAAGTTAATAGAATTTATTTATAAGGAGTCGGGCAGGAGGGATACGGTTGTATTCCTTGATAACCTTGAGCAGATCGGTTTTAAATACGCCACGAAATCCGGCGTGTCGATATCCATGGCTGATATGCATATACCGACCACAAAGCAGAACCTCATCCGGAACGCTGAACAGGAAGTCAGCGAGGTGCGAAAACAGTACGAGGACGGGCTGATAACACAGGGCGAACGGTATAACAAAATCATTGACATCTGGGCTAACGTGACGGAAAAGGTCGCGGACGAGATGATAAAAGAACTCGGGGCTGAGGACGGCAAGACTCTTTCTGATGAAGATCTGAAACAGAGGAGATCATTCAACAGCATCTTCATGATGGCCGACTCCGGAGCGCGCGGAAGCACCGCCCAGATACGCCAGCTTGCAGGAATGAGGGGATTGATGGCCAAACCGTCAGGCGAGATTATAGAAACCCCGATCAAGGCAAATTTCCGTGAAGGGCTGACCCCTCTCGAATACTTCATATCAACCCACGGAGCCCGCAAAGGACTTGCCGATACCGCCTTGAAAACCGCTAATTCAGGTTATCTGACGAGGAGGCTTGTCGATGTTGCCCAGGATGTTATTATCTCTCTTGATGACTGCGGTACAACCGACGGGATTGTTGTTACATCGCTTGTCGAAGGCGGAGAGATTATCCAGCCACTGGAGGAGAGGCTTACCGGCAGGATCGCGGTTGAAGATATCAAGGATCCGATCACACGGGAGATTATCGTCAAAAGGAACCATGAAATAGACGAGGAGATAACCCAGAAAATCATTGAGGCGGGCATTGACAGAGTTAAGATACGTTCGGTTTTGACATGCCAGGCCCAGTACGGCGTTTGTAGGCAGTGCTACGGACGGGACCTGGGAAGGGGCGAAATTATTGAGAAGGGCGAATCGGTCGGCATAATTGCCGCGCAGTCCATCGGAGAGCCCGGCACCCAGCTTACCATGAGGACATTTCATATAGGCGGGGCGGCTTCCGTAAAGTGGCAGACAATCCTTGAGGCGAAAAATTCCGGAACGATTAAGTTCATCAACATCAGTACAGTGAAAAACAGGGAGGGCCTGCTGGTTGTCCTGAACAGAAACGGCAATATCGCCATCGTGGACGCAAAAGGCAGGGAAAAAGAAAAGTATTCCATCGTTTACGGCGCAAAATTGATGGTAACCAACGGGCAGAAAGTGGAAATGGGGCAGAAACTTGTAGAATGGGACCCCTATTCAACGCCTATTCTGACCGAGATCGGAGGGAAGATCGCTCTCGGGGACATGGTGGAAGGTGTAACCATAAAGGAAGAGGTGGATGAAATTACCGGCCTTTCGCATAAAGTCATCATAGATTACCCGGCTCATATGAGGCCGAGAATCTCGATTAAGGATGATCAAGGCAGGGTAACCCAGAAAATTCCCGGGACTAGTTCACTGGCGCGCTATCTCCTTCCGGCCGGGGCGCATATCCTCGTCGAAAAAAATGACATTGTTTATCCCGGGGATATCCTCGCAAAAATACCGAGAGAGACGACCAAGACAAAGGATATTACCGGAGGATTGCCGAGAGTGGCCGAACTCTTTGAGGCGCGGCGCCCGAAAGAGCAGGCTATAGTAACCGAGATTGACGGAATGGTCGAATTCAGGGGGGCGCATAAGGGTATGCGGGTCGTTGTCGTTAGGGGCGGAAATGAAACGAGGGAATATCTTATACCGAAGGGGAAACATGTTGGAGTGCATGAGGGTGACTGGGTGAGAGCGGGGGAGCCGCTCATGGACGGCGCAATAAATCCACATAACATACTCGATATCCTCGGCCCGCAGGAGCTTCAGAGATACCTTGTTGACGAAGTGCAAAAGGTGTACAGACTTCAGGGCGTAACGATCAATGACAAGCACATAGAAGTGATCGTCAGGCAGATGATGAAAAAGGTCAGGGTCGAGGACCCCGGCGATACAAATTTCCTTATCAGCGAGCAGGTGGACAGGCGGATATTCCAGGAGGAAAATCTTAGGGTCAAGGCAGAAGGCGGCAGGCCTGCACAGGGGAAACCTCTTCTGCTGGGCATAACCAAAGCTTCTTTGACCACAGACAGTTTTGTTTCCGCTGCCTCATTCCAGGAGACAACGCGGGTGCTTACCGAAGCAGCCATCAGCGGCGCCTTTGACGAGCTCCGCGGATTGAAGGAAAATGTGATCATGGGGAGAATAATCCCGGCAGGAACGGGTATGACCCGTTACCGGAATACTTTTGTGCAGAGGGAAAGCCGGCTGACGCTCCCTGAACCGGTTATAACCGAAGAATAAAATAGCCCCAGGATTTTTTATGATCAGGCGTGAGGAAACAGTTTCATCCTTCGCGCCTGATTCTTTTCAGCCTGAAGTAAGATTCATAGCCGACGCCATGCTCGGGAGGCTTGCAAGATGTTTGCGGTTTCTCGGATTCGATACCCTCTATTTTTCGGGGATCAGCGACAGCAGACTTGTCAGGATGGCTCGGGAGCAAGGCAGGGCCATTCTCACGAGGGATTCACGTCTCGTAAAAATCAAGGGACTTGAAAACTGCCTGCTGATCGCATCCGATGATCATTTCCAGCAACTCCTTGAGACAGCGGACAGGTTTCAACTGAAACAGTTTCAATTCCTCAGCAGGTGCGTTGCGTGTAATGGCAGTCTGCGGGATGTCGCGGACAAATCGGTTGTGAAAGACTCCGTGCCGGAGTATGTCTTTTTGCATAATGAACGTTTCCGCAAGTGTGCGGACTGCGGGAAGGTGTACTGGGAAGGCAGTCATGCGCGAAAGTTCAGGAACGAAATCAAAGAAATAATTTCGCACATTGACAGAGCAAGCCACAATAAGTAATCTATAATATCAATAAATTAAAAGACTGATGCACAGGGAGATTAAACACAATGCCGATTTTTGAATACGCCTGCAATGTGTGCGGTGAAATATTTGCTCTTATTCAGTGGCGTCCGGAAACAGAAGATACCGCGTGCCCACGGTGCGGGTCGCCGGATATAAGAAAATTGCTGTCGCAGTTCAGCTGCCTGTCATCAGAGGATTCAGGTTCAGCTTCGGGCGGGTCCTCGTCAGGATTTAGCGGCGGCGGTTGACGCCCTTCCTTCTGCTAAACGGTGCGTTTGGCAAAGTTGCAGATCAAGGCAGGATAACAATGCAGGAAACCATATCAAAGACAATTTCTCATGGCGTTTACGTCGTGACCACGCGGACAAAGGAGAGGGTTAACGGGATGACGGCGGCGTGGATATCGCAGGTTTCCATGAAACCGCTGCTGCTGATGGTATCAATCGCTCCCGCGCGCTATTCACATGGCCTGATCAAGGAGTCAGGATATTTTGCGATCAACGTCCTGTCGGAAGGGCAGGCGGGATTGGCCCGGAGCTTCGGGTTCAGAAGCGGAAGGAAACACGACAAATTTCAGGATATCCCGTATTTCGATGCCCCAAACGGGTCGCCCGTTCTCAATGATGCAATGGCTTTTGTCGAGTGCAGGCTTGTTGATACTTTTAATGCCGGAGACCATTCCCTTTTTATCGGTCGCGCCGAGGAAGCCAGGCTTCTGAAAAGCGACCGGCAGCCGCTGTCCTTTCGATGGGAGGATTACTTTTAAAGAGACAGCAAGGATTCATTGCGCGACTGACGCATGATGAAACACCTTCCCATCAAAGGCGCTGAATGGCAGCTTTTCCATCATATCCGCCTATTCAGGGAGATTGATTTTCAATCTATATCCAACGCCCGGCTCGTTAATTAAAAATCGGGGCCTCGCCGGATATGTTTCAAGCTTATGACGCAATTGCGTCATATAAACTCCCAAATCCAGCGATAACTATCTCGAACGATTGATAAACGCGTCATTGCGAGC
>CAZKLK010000039.1:0-13315 GCA_964553535.1 uncultured Nitrospiraceae bacterium | reverse complement strand
AAAATAAAAGAATGAACAATTCCTATCCACAAGGTTCCCAGAAGAGGCATTAATTTTTTGGAAAATTGACTGTCATGGCGTATAAAGCGCTCGCGGATATGGTGGTATTTATTCATTTCCTGTGGATACTCTTTCTGATATTCGGAGTATTCTGGGGGAGAAGAAATCGAACCGCGAAGGCTGTCCACATCTCCGGGTTGGCGTTTGCCATAATCATACAGATCGCCGATTGGTATTGCCCTTTAACCCACCTCGAGGTCTGGCTGAGGGAAAAACATGATCCGATGTTGTCATATGCAGGGTCTTTTATTACCCATTATGTGGAGAAAATCGTATACATTGACCTTCCCTCCTCGGTAATTTTTATTCTGAGCCTTTTCCTTTCCGGAATCACCGCATGGCTCTACCTGAAAAAGAGGAAGCGGAGATGGTGATTATTGCATCGTGCGCCTCCTTATCGGTTGATTCCCGCGCCAACTCTATTTAATTTTGAATCCGGCAACAGATGTCGTCATTGCAAGCACCTGAAAGGCGCGTGGCAATCTCTCTGAAAACGGCAGGACTGCTCCTCACGAAACAAGTTTGGGACCGCAATGACAACATTTGTCGCCGGCTTTTGGGTAATATAAAACATGATTTCAAAGAGATTACGGATCTTCCGGATTATCTCGCTTTTTTTTGTTCTGAGCCTTTTTTTACTCATATCTATTGCCTATATCCAGTTCCGGGATTTGAAGAAGGCCGTCACTGCTCAGATTGCATCAAGGGCAACTTCATTTATCGGGCAGAAAGTTTCTGTCGGCGACCTGTCCTTCGGACCTGCCGGAGAAATTAATCTTCATGCTATTGCAGTCCATAATCCGGAGGGGTTCGCAGAAGGAAAGCTTCTCACGATAAAAAAATTGTCCATGAAGCCGCGCTACCGGGAACTTTTCAGGCAACATTTTTATTTTGACCGGATTGTAGTGAAGGAACCTGAACTGGCGGTTATGCGGGACAGTCATGGACGCTTCAACATTTCCGATAATATCAGAAAGTTTTTCGGTCGGGAGTCTGCATTGCATTACCGGATAAATAAACTCGCCGTTCAATCGGGCGCCATCGGCTTCAATAACCGCAAAGAATTCATAAGTGATGATGTGCATATGATTATTGAGGGCTTGTCCTCGGAGCCTGACGCAAAGGCCTTGATTCGTGGTCACGCAAGATACGCCGGCGGCAGGACAGATATTGAAGGCTGGATATTTCCGAAAGCCAACCCGAAAAGACTGAATCTGAAGATATCGTCACAGGATTTGCCCTTGTCTTTGCTGCAGGATTTGCTGAACAGGCACGGCATGGAAATGGCAAAAACGAAGGCGGCATTTTTTTTGAATGTTGAAGGTGATACAGCAAAAGGAATCAATTTCTCTTCGGAAATAGGGGTAAGGGATGCAGGGTTCTCATTCCTGAAGAAAGACGCAAAAGAAATCCACCTGTCGGGACAGGCTTTTTTGAATATTCCCGGCAAGGCGCTCATTATTGACCGTGTCTCACTGAAGGCCGGCGGCGTCGCAGCAGCGACAGGCAGAGGCGAAATGAAAATGGCGGAGGATGGTATTTTGTATTCCGCAACGGTGAAAATCAGCGCGCTTGATCTGTCTGCCGTCAATGTGCTGAAGGACGTGAAGATGAGCGGCATCGTAAACTCCGATAATCTCAGTATCAGGGGTAATTTAAAAAGACGCATCCCCGAGATATCAGGCGATATTCAGCTCAGCCACGCGAAGGTCGAGGCACGGGATGTTTATATCGGGCGTCTTGATGCGGATATGACATTGCGTTCCGCTGATGAGGGCGCTCTTGACCTTCAGATGAAGGATATGAAATACGGCGGTTATTCTTTCCCCTGGCTGCGCGCGAAATCAGGTGTTGCATACCGGGGCAATGTGATCGCCTTGAAATCCGTTGTCATCAAATCTCAGGAATTTGAAGCATCCTCAAACCGCGCTGTCATCATGGTCACACGGAACGGGAAAGACCACTCCATAAAGGCCGAGATTAAAGGGGCGGGCGCTTCATGCCCCGCACGCGGAGCAGGGATAAAAAACGCTGTTCTGTCGATGACCATAAAAAAAGCAGGTGACGTTTTCACCGGGGCTGCTGATTTTTCCGCGGCTGCGGTTATGTTTAAGGATGCAACCGCCGGATTTACAAAGGGGACCGTGCGGGTTGATAACATGAATTATTCCGCCGATATTTTGCAGGCCGATATCGCCGGAGGGACCCTGACGGTCAAGGCTGCCGGGAGAATATCGCCGGAAATGTTTCCGATCACGGTCAAATCGAGCGCAAACAGTGTAAATCTTGAATTTTTGTCGGAAAATATTGCGAAAATCTCGGGCGAATCGTATCCTCTGTCAGGCACGCTCGCAAATGCTTTTTTTGAGGGAACGATCGAATCGGCCGAATCCATCCGGGGCAAGGCCGGCATTCAAGCGGAAAAGCTTGCAATTTTTGGAAAGAACAAACGCTCTTTCCTGAGGGAAGCTGCCTTGAAGGCCGATATTGAATTCAAAGGGATGGATTTTGACGTTCGCGCGGATGCGGACGCAGGCCGGATATCGGCAAAATTCATTGGCACAGTCAAAAGTTTTGGTAAAAGACACAGGAGCGCGGAAGTAAAAATAATCATCCCGGAGGCGCGGGCCAATGAAGTCAGGGAGGCTTTCTGGGATATATTTCCTGATCGCCTGCTCTACGCCGGATTGGAAGGTTCCCTGGCCTCGGATTTGACCATGAGGTATGACGGCTCGGCAATCGGGGTAAACGGCACATTGCTGCTCAAGGGGATCACGGTGGAAGGGGAAAACGGAGAATTTACGGTGGGACCTGTTGACGGCGCCGTCCCTGTTGAATACAGCAGAGCCGGCGAGTTTTCCGGATACCCCGGCAAAAAGGGCGGGGAAGTGTCAGGTAACGTTAAAGATACAATAGCTTTGCCGCCGTTTGAGCGCGGCGAATTTCAGAAACTCAGGGATTACTATGCCCAAGAGACGGTGCATAAGGATTTCAGTCTTATAACCATAGGCGCGGTGAGTTACGGTTTTGAGATGCTCAATAATGTCAGGATTTGGGTCAGGCCCGATGGCAAATTCTTACATATCGGCCATTTTAGTGGTAATATATTTGGAGGAACATTGAATGGTTCCGCTGTTATCGACCTTGCTGATGGATTGCAATATAAGGGCGGATTTTTTATTGAAGGCCTCAGCCTGAAGAACCTCTGCGACCGTATTGAACCGGTACGGGGATACTTGACGGGAAGGGTAAACGGGGTAGCAACTCTGAAAGGAGAAGGCGCGGGTCTCTCCCGTATCATCGGAAAGGCTGATTTCTGGACATACAGCACATCTAAGGAAAAGACAGGAATAAGCAGGGAATTTTTGCAGAAGGTGGGGGGCGTTTCCCTTAAGCGGTATCTTGGGGACAGAACGTTTGATAAAGGCGTTATGAATCTGTATCTGCAGGGCGGATATGTGATTTTCAGGGAGTTAGAAATTTCCAACAGGAATTTCTTCGGGATGAAGGATCTTGATATAAAGGTCGCGCCTTTTAACAACAGAATTTCACTTGACCGCCTTATGTGGTCGATAACAGAGGCAGCCTACAGGGCGCGTAAGAATTGAAAAAATAATTGATGGAGGAGGAATTAGCTATGAGGAATAACATGAGATATCTCGTAGTGGCGTTTTGTTCGGTTCTCGTTTCCTGCGCTGTCATCACCGTGAACATCTATTTCCCGGAAAAAGATGTAAAAGAAGCGTATCAGTTATTGGAAAAAGAGCTTATGGGAACGAACTCCAAACCGGAGGAAAAAGTCCCGCAGGGTAAGCCTGAGAGCTCATTGCGGTTTGATCTGGTCACATCGGCATATGCGCAGGAGCAGGGGCTTCCCGACAGAATTGCCGACATCGTGCGGAAGATGCCTGACGTAGTGAATGCGTATAAGGAAATGGGCGCCAGGATCGCCGATATCGACGGGCTAAGGGGAAGCGGGGCAGTCGGTGAAGGCCGGAATGGATTGCTTGTGGTGAGAGAGGGGAGTCTTGCTCCCAAGGATCAGCAGTTGGTTGATATGGAGAATGAGAACAGGAAGACGGTAATAAAGGGAATGACAAAGGCGATTATCCGCATAAACAGACTCCCGGAAAATGAAGCTAATCTTAACCAGGTTATGCCTCAGGCGACTGAACAATTCGCGTCAATAAGACGGGATGCGGCCAAGCAGGGGTGGTGGATTCAGGACCCCAGCGGAAACTGGTCGAGGAAATAGATAATACGCATGCCATCACATATAAAAAGGAGGGAATACTATGGCGTATACCGCGAAAGACTACGGAAATCTTATCGGGATGGATGGATTCAGTGAAGCTATTCTCAGGAACCACTTCTCCCTGTATCAGGGATATGTGACAAACACCAATAAAGTGCTTGACATTCTGGATCAGATGCTGAAATCCGATAAGTCCGGAACCACTGAATTTGCGGAGCTGAAGAGGAGGCTCGGATGGGAGTTCAACGGAATGAGACTCCACGAGTATTATTTTGATAACCTTGGAGGCAAGTCCCCGATTGACGCAAACGGCAAGCTGGCAAAGAAATTGGAAGCGGCCTTCGGCAGCCTTGAAATATGGGAGAAGGACTTTAAGGCTACGGGAGCAATGAGGGGCATCGGTTGGGTGGTTCTTTATCAGGACCTGCAGAGCGGAATGCTGGTAAACTTCTGGATCAATGAACACGATGTTTCCCATCCTGCAGGGTGCAATCCTATTTTGGTTATGGATGTGTTTGAGCATGCTTTCATGCTCGATTACGGGATAAAAAGGGCGGATTACATCACCGCGTTTTTCAAGAATATCAACTGGTCTCCGGTCGAATCCCGGCTGAAATAACGGTCAGTCAATACATTTCTGAATGCCGGATAAAGACCTTTCGCAGCTAAGGATCGACAAAACCTCGGCAATTTACCGGCCGGACAGGCGGACAAAATATATCTACTGGGGTCTCGCCGGGGTATCCCTGTTTGCATTGATTGTGCTTGCGGTGTCAGGAGCGTTTTCCCCGTCGGTTAAGGTCGACACGTCGCAGGTCGCACGGATGTATCCGTCTCAGGGATTTGCCGTCCTGAATGCGAGCGGTTATGTCGTTGCTCAGCGAAAGGCGGCGGTGGCGTCAAAAGTCACGGGACGGCTGACTTCTCTCTCCGTGGAGGAAGGCAGCAGGGTTAAAGCTGGTCAGGTTATTGCGCGGCTGGAAAATGAGGATATTCTCGCCGCCCTGAATCAGGCCGAAGCAAACCTGGACGCGGCGCGCCAGAATTTGGAGCAGATCAAAGCGGAATTGACGGAGGCGACGCTTTCCTTCAACAGGAGCAGGGAGCTTCTTGCCCCGGGCTTTGTATCTCAGGCGGAGCACGAAGCATCGGAGGCCCGGTACAGGAGGTCGGTTGCGTCTGTTGCATCGGCTGAGGCGACGGTAAAAGGGGCCGAAGCAGCACTCAGAGGCGCCCATATTGCTTATGAATATACATTAATCCGCGCGCCATTCGATGCGGTTGTTCTGACAAAGAACGCGGATATCGGCGATATCGTAACACCTATCGGCGCCGCCGCTGACGCAAAAGCCGCGGTAGTGAGGATTGCCGATATGGATTCACTTCAGGTAGAGGTTGACGTATCGGAGTCAAACATTCAGAAGGTCACTATCGGGCAGCCTTGCGAGATCCAGCTCGATGCGCTGCCCGATGTCCGCTTTCGCGGGAAAGCCCATATGATTGTGCCCACCGCTGACAGAACAAAGGCGACAATTATGGTGAAGGTCGGATTTATAGGCGGCGACGGCCGGGTTTTGCCGGAGATGAGCGCTAAAGTGGCATTTCTGTCAAGGGAAATGAAGCCCGGCGAGGAAAAACCACGAACGGCTGTTATATCTTCGGCGGTGCTGATCAGGAGCGGGAAGCCGGCGGTGTTCGTTGTCAGGCAGAATAGGGCATTTGAAACACCTGTGACAACCGGTGAGAAGCTTGGGGATATGACGGAGATTTTGGACGGTGTCAAGCCCGGCGATGTTGTTGTTTTGAAACCGCTCGGAAAAATGAAGGATGGGGTCAAGGTCACTATGGCAGAGAAGTGATGAACGGAAAGCCTGTCATTGTTGAAATAAGAAATCTCTTCAAATCCTACCGCCGCGGCAGCCAGATCATTAGCGTACTAACCGATCTTTCCCTTGATATTGCAGAAGGCGATTTCATCGCGCTGATGGGTCCCTCCGGCTCCGGGAAAACCACGTTGCTGAACCTGATCGCGGGTATTGATAAGGCGGACAGCGGCGCAATAAGAGTCGGAGGGGTTGACATAACTGCTTTGTCGGAAAATGAACTCGCTCTGTGGCGGGCATCCAACGTCGGTTTCATATTCCAGTTTTATAATCTTATACCGGTGCTTACCGCATTTGAAAATGTGGAACTCCCCCTGCTGATAACACGGCTTTCAAAGAGTGAGCGCAGGGCGCACGCTGAAATGGCCCTGGAGGCAGTCAGTCTAACCGACCGCAAGGATCATTATCCCGGACAGCTCTCAGGCGGACAGCAGCAGCGTGTTGCCATCGCGCGCGCTATTGTGACGGACCCGGCTATTCTTGTCGCCGATGAACCTACAGGCGACCTTGACAGGGTTTCAGCAATAGAGGTTTTGCAGCTCATGGAGCGTCTGGTGCATGAACTCGGCAAGACGATCATTATGGTAACGCATGATCCGAGGGCAGCCCAGATGGCCCACAATATTCAGCAGCTCGATAAGGGTGTACTGAATGCACGTCATAAAACTGATCTTTAGGAATTCCACCCGCCACAAGCTTAGAACATTTTTGACAGTGCTTGGAGTCTCCATCGCGATTCTCGCCTTCGGACTTTTAAGGACAGTAATCGGCGCATGGTATGCCGGGGTGGAGGCGTCCTCTGCAAGCAGGCTTGTCACGAGGAACGCCATATCCCTGATTTTCCCGCTTCCGCTCTCTTACAAGGAAAAAATACGGCAGGTCGAGGGTGTGAAATCCGTCTCCTACGGCACATGGTTTGGCGGAATCTACATTGATGAAAAGCATTTTTTCGCGAATTACGCCGTGGAGCCGGAATATTACCTTGCAATGTATCCCGAAATTATTATCCCGCCCGACCATAAGGCGGCGTTCTTCCGCGACCGAAAATCCGCTGTTGCAGGAAAGAAACTCGCGGACAGGCACGGCTGGAAAACGGGAGACACTGTCACTCTCAGGGGGACCATATTTCCGGGGGAATGGGGATTCGTCATCCGGGGAATTTATCAGGGCAGAGACCGGAATGTTGATGAAACCGCCTTTTTCTTCCACTGGGAATATCTGAACGAGACGATCAGGAAGACTTCTCCGGGACGGGCGGACCTGGTTGGGTGGTATATGGTTGAGGCGAAAAATCCGGATATCGCCGCGGACGTTTCGGTCAGGATCGATAGTATGTTTAAAAATTCCCTTGCCGAAACCCTAACCGAGACGGAGAAAGCTTTTAACCTGAGCTTTATTTCGATGACAGAGGCAATCCTCATCGTGATTCAGCTCGTCTCTTACGTTATTATCCTGATCATCATGGCGGTTGTGGCCAATACTATGGCAATGACAGCCCGTGAGCGGATCGGGGAATACGCGGTCTTCAAAACCCTTGGGTTTGGCGGCTTCCACATAGCGGGACTGATATTCGGCGAGTCCCTCCTGATTACCATGACGGGTGCTTCAATAGGCATTCTGCTGACTTTCCCGGCGGCTGACGTTTTTGCGCAGCAGCTGGGTTCGTATTTCCCCATATTTAATGTTAATCCCCGGACCGTGTGTCTCGATCTCGCAGCGGCTTTTTTTGTTGGTTGTTCCGCGGCTGTATTCCCGGCGTATCGCGCTCTGAGAATCAGAATCGCCGACGGCTTGAGAAGGATAGGATAGTGAAGATACCATTCTCGTACAGCCTGCGTAATTTATGGACGCGAAAGCTGACGACAGCTCTCACAGTGGCGGGAATGGCGCTTGTTGTCTTTGTGTTCGCGGCAGTGCTGATGCTTGCCCAGGGCCTGCAAAAAACTCTCGTTCAGACGGGCTCTTATGATAATGTTGTCGTCATCAGGAAATCATCAGAGTCGGAAGTCCAGAGCGGCATTGAAAGGCTGCAGGCGTCGATTGTGGAGACCCAGCCGGAAATTGCCGCGGGCACCGACGGGAGGCGGCTTGTCGCAAAGGAACTGGTGGTTCTTATCGCTCTGCCGAAGCGCGGAACTGACAAACCGTCCAATATTGTCATACGCGGCATCGAGGAAACATCCGTTGCCCTCCGGCCCCAGGTGAATATTGTGCAGGGCAGGATGCCGAGGGCCGGTTCTTCAGAAATAATCGCAGGGTCGAGCATAGCGAAACGCTTTGAAGGGGGAGGCATTGGTGAATCCCTGCGTTTCGGCATGAGAGACTGGACTGTTGTGGGGATTTTTGACGCGGGGAATACAGGATACAGTTCTGAGATATGGGGGGATGTCGACCAGTTCATGCAGGCATTCAGGAGGCCTGTCTACTCGTCTATAATCTTTAAATTACGGCAGCCCCGGGATTTCGAAAACGCGAAAGACAGGATAGAAAATGATCCGCGGCTTTCGCTTGAGGCCCTGCGAGAAACAAGATATTATGAAAAACAGTCAGAGATGATGGCCAAGTTTCTGCGCATACTCGGGATAACGCTGACACTGATTTTTTCGACTGGAGCAATTATCGGCGCTATGATCACGATGTATGCTGCTGTGGCAAACCGGGTTCCCGAGATAGGGACAATGCGCGCCCTCGGGTTTCAAAGGCGGGATATACTGTCCGCATTTCTCATGGAGTCGTTGGTTCTGGGGATTGCTGGGGGACTGATCGGGCTGTTTTTCGCGTCCTTCCTCCAATTCTTCACTATCTCGACCCTTAACTTTCAGACCTTTTCGGAGCTCGCATTCTCCTTTACGCTGACACTGGAAATCTTTTCGTGGGCGACTGGGTTCTCTCTCATTATGGGTTTTGTGGGCGGTGTTCTTCCCGCGGTGCGGGCTTCGCGCATGAATATCGTTGAGACATTGCGGGCGAGTTGAGACCCTGCCGCCGTAAAGCCACGGTTGATGCAGTATGCTGTTTTTCCCTTATGAAAGACCGAGAGCGGCTTTGATTTTCGCTTCCTGAAAACCAACGATAACAGTATCGCCAATGACGATCGTCGGGAATGAGCATTCCGGGTTCAGCTTCATTACATCTGCAAGAATCGCCTTCCTCTCATTCTCCGGAACAAGGTCGACGTCCGTGAATTCGTATTTGACTGCGCATGAATCTAAAAAACGCTTTGTCGCCTTGCAATGAACACATGTGCTCAATGTGTACATTTTTACCGGTTTCTGCATTGTGATACCCCCTTCTGCTCTGATTCATCGGATCCAAAACTGTCATCTCTTCATCAACAATCTGATGATGATATAAACGAGGAGCATGACCGCCAGCGCGATGACGAAGGTGTTAGTTTCCAACCGCTTGTCTTTCCTAAATATTTTTTGAAGGGCAGATATCGAAGAGCGCGCATTCCTGATGCAGGGGATTTTTTGCGCGGCAGACCTGCCTGCCGTGTAATATCAGGAGGTGTGAGAGGATTGACCAGTCTGCCCTGGGAGTCACTGCCATAAGGTCGCTTTCTATCCTGACCGGGTCCGCATTCTTTGTGAGGCCAAGCCGGAATGCAAGTCTCTTCACGTGAGTGTCAACGGCAATTCCTTCATTGACTCCGAACGCGTTGGAGAGAATAATGTTTGCTGTTTTCCGGGCAACGCCCGGCAGCGTAATGAGTTCTACCATGGTCCTGGGGACTTTCCCGTGGAATTTCTCGGCGATTATCCGGGCGGACGCCTGGATATTTTTCGCTTTTGTCTTGTAGAAGTTTATGGATTTCACATCGTTCTGGAGCGTTTCGAGAGGCGCGCTCGCGTAATCCCTGACCGACTTGTATTTCCTGAAGAGTGCCGCCGTCACCTTATTCACGAGGATATCCGTAGCCTGAGCCGACAGAACCGTCGCGACGAGCAGATCGAAGGCGGAGTTGAAATTCAGCGCCGTCTTTGGATCAGGATATGCCTTTTTCAGGCGTTTGATTATTTCCGCCGTATCGCCCTTTGGAGTCATTTGCCGCTGATAAAATAATCCATCAGTTTGTATCCTTCCTCGAATACAACTATGTCGTCCCTCTGAAGGATCGATTCATCGAAAGACGCATTTGCATTATCGCGTTTTCTGCGGCTGTCAAAAATCACGAAAGGCACGGGCTCGTCGGCATGAGTTTTTATTTCAATCGGGGTCGCGTGATCCGGCAAAATTAGCACCCGGTATTCATCGAATGCGGCCAGCCCTTTCATTACATTCCCTACAATGCGCGCGTCAATATCCTCGATTGCCTGAATTTTGTCCTTATAATTTCCTGAATGGCCCGCCTCATCGGGCGCTTCAACATGTATGTAAGCTATATCGACCTTCTCGAGCGCCCTCAGGGCGCCTTCCGCCTTGCCTTCGTAATTGGTATCGAGATAACCCGTGATGCCGGGCACTTGAAGGATTTCAAACCCCGCGTTGATTCCCAACCCTTTCATGAGGTCAACCGCGGAGACCAGCGCTCCGTCAAGCGAGTATTTTTGTTTGAAGGTCGGGAGGCGAAGTTTTGTTCCCTGTCCCCAGAGCCAGATGCTGTTGGCAGGTTTTAAACCTCTTTTAACCCGGTCTTTATTTATCGGGTGGTTTTCAAGAACGCCTGCCGATTTCAACATCAGATCCCTGAGAATGTCCTCGCATCTGCCGACAGGGAGATAATTTGAAATTTCTTTCCCGGTAATGTCATGGGGAGGCGTGCATTCAATGCTTGTTTCGCCCGAGTGCCAGAGCATGATATGCCTGTAACTCACTCCCGGGAAAAAACCGATATCGCGGCTGCCTATCGCCTCATTAACGGCAAGAATAAGTTCCCTTGCCTCAGCGGTTGAGATATGGCCGCTGCTGTAATCATCCATGAGGGCGTTCGTCTTATCTTTATTGTATTTCAGAGTGACAAGATTGCAACGGAATGCCACGTCGTCTTCATTCATCCTCAGCCCCATGCTTGCCGCTTCAAGAGGCGCCCTTCCGGAATAGAACTGCTGGGGGTTGTACCCGAGAATATTCAGATTGGCAATATCCGAACCCGGTTGAAAGCCGGCCGGTATCGTTCTGATTTTCCCGACAATTCCCTCCCGGGCAAGCCTGTCCATGTTGGGAGTCAGGGCGATTTGCATAGGTGTTTTGCCGTTCAGTTCCTCAAGGGGCCTGTCGGCCATTCCGTCTCCGATGATAACGACATATTTCATAATGCTATTCTATGACATCTCCCTCAATGAGCTCAACCTTAATGCCCAGTTCTATGAGTGACTGAATGCCTTTATCAAGATTTTCCGCTTCTCCATCCAGCACGAGAACCATTTCTCCTCCGGAGTCGGCTACCTTCGCGCATATAATGTTCGGCATAACCTCATATTTCTTAGCCATCGTAAAAATTACGGGCTCTTTGATAAGATGCTGCGGGAAAGTAAGCTTGACCTGCTTTTTCATTGCTTCCCTCCGTAGTTTGCCCCGCTGGACACAGGAGCGGTTAAAATCTTAAGAACTCTCCTCCTTGCCTTCTGCCCTGATGAAGACTGTTTTCCCCATGACGACAGGCAGCGCGTCTATTTCCCGGACAGCCTTCCGGACATCGCTTTCCTTCGCTTCATGGGTAAGCACGACAAGCGGGACTGCTTCGCCGATCATCCGGCCTTTCTGTATTACCGATGCAATGCTGATATTGTAATGGCCGAGTATCCCTGAAATTTTTGAAAGCACTCCGGGCTTGTCAAGGGCTGAAAACCTGAAATAGTACCTTGACACTACATCATCTATCCTTTTGATTTTCAAATCCCCGGCACTAATAGGGATGGTCGGGACTCTACCGGTGGCGTTTTTCCGGAGATTCCTCGCGATATCGGCAATATCGCTCACCACCGCGCTCCCCGTCGGCGCTGAGCCCGCACCCCTCCCATAGTACAGAGTTGAGCCTGCCGCATCTCCCTCCACATAGACAGCATTGAACGGGCCGTCGACTTTCGCTATCAGGTAATCTTTCGGGAGCATGGTGGGATGAACTCTGAGTTCAATTTCCCCGTTCGACTCTTTGGTGATCGCGAGCAGTTTTACCTTATATCCAAGTTCGGAGGCAAAAATGATATCCTGTGCCGCGATTCCCGTTATGCCTTCAACATGCACAGCTTTGAAGGAGAGCGGTATCCCGTATGCAAGCGCCGATAGAATTGTAAGCTTGTGCGCTGTGTCTATTCCCTCGATATCGAGCGTTGGATCGGCTTCCGCATATCCAAGGGCCTGCGCTTCTTTGAGCGCGTCGGAAAACTCCACCTGCTGGTCTGTCATTTTCGTAAGGATGAAATTGGATGTGCCGTTGATGATGCCGTATACCGCCTTAATCCTGTTCGCTATGAGGCCTTCTTTAATAACTTTTATTATGGGGATGGCGCCTGCCACGGACGCCTCAAATCCAATTTCAACGCCCGCCTCCCGCGCGGCGTCGAATATGGCCGCCCCCTCGGTTGCGAGAAGCGCCTTGTTTGCGGTAACGACATGTTTTCTGTTCCGGATTGCTTTCATTATAAAGTCTTGAGCTGGTCTTATCCCGCCAATCAGTTCAACGACGATGTGAATATCCGGATCATCCAGAATCATGTTTGCGTTACTGGTCAGCACCCCGTCTGGAATTCTGATTCCCCGGTCGCGTTCTATATCGATGTCGGCGATTTTTGCCAGGTTAACCGCAAAACCAAGCCTTTCGCTCAGAATATCCCTGTTCTCAAGCAGGATTCTTGCCGTTCCGCTGCCGACGGTGCCAAACCCGATAATTCCCACATTCACCATATCTCCATGCCTTTCTGTTTAGCCGGTTAAAACAATTCCCTGAATTTGCATTTTATTGCCGCTTCTGCTGATCCTGCCCTACTCATTGAACATTGCCGATAGTTCATTAATCCCCGCGGAATTGAAGCCGGCTTGAGCGGCCGGCAGGGTATAGAGGCAATTATACCAGAAAAGGACGCGGAAGAAAGCCATATATCTTTTCTGATTCTTTAAATGTTTAGCCTCTTCTGGGAACCTTGTGGATAGGAATTGTTCATTCTTTTATTTTTAT
>CAZKLK010000038.1:0-13321 GCA_964553535.1 uncultured Nitrospiraceae bacterium | reverse complement strand
AAAATTTTTTCAAAAATGGTTTACAATAGAAAAATTGTCACTTTTAAAGTGATATAGACAACTCTTTCTGAAAGGTGAGGCCCAAACATGAAACTGGATGAAGTAGTCATTACCAAGGCAATTATTGACAGGTATATGCGTAAACTCCTCGATCATATGAGGACTGATGTAGCTATCGTTGGAGGGGGCCCGGCTGGTGTAGTTGCGGGGTATTACCTCTCGAAAGCAGGCAGGCACGTCGCGCTGTTTGAACGCAAGCTGAGCGCAGGTGGCGGCATGTGGGGAGGCGGCATGCTGTTTAATGAGATCGTGGTTCAGGAAGACGCGCTGCCGATCCTTGAGGAATTCGGAATCAAATATCATAAGTATCAAAAAAACTGCTACACCGCGGATTCTGTTGAGTCGATTTCGACTTTCATTTCAAAAGCTGTGAAAGCCGGGTTAGCAATCTTTAATTGTATAAGCGCCGAAGATGTGCTTATGCGTCCAAACCGCGTTACGGGCCTGGTATTGAACTGGACGGCGGTTGAAATAGCGCGTCTCCACGTTGACCCGCTCGCAGTGCAATCCAGGTTTGTCGTCGATGCCACGGGCCATGATACATCGGTTGTAAAAGTGGTGCAGGAGAAGGTCCCCGGAAAGCTGCTTACTCCGAGCGGCAAGATTGAAGGGGAGAAGTCAATGTGGAGCGACCGGGCGGAAATCCTGACCCTTGAAAATACAAGAGAGGTATTCCCCGGTTTATATGTTGCCGGAATGGCCGCGAACGCAACATTCGGCGGACCGCGCATGGGCCCGATCTTCGGCGGTATGCTTCTTTCCGGCGAGAAAGTTGCAAAGATGCTGTTGCAAGAACTTACTCCGAAATCGAAACGTTAAGACAGCCTGCGCCCTCTGCTGGAGGGCTTTTTTACTTATGGGTTATCCCGCAACCAAAAAACCGCTTGCAATTATTATGGGCATATGACTATAATGAACCATGCCGAGGCCCAAAAAATGCAGATTCGTGGGTTTCAACCCTGATGCAACTTATTTCAAGCCAAGAGGAATCCCGATGACACACCTTGAAGAAGTTGCATTGACGATTGACGAGCTCGAGTCCATCAGGCTCGCTGATTTGCATGAACTCTACCATGAAGATGCGGCAAGAAAAATGAAAATATCACGGCAGACATTCGGCAGAATCCTGCGGAGCGCGCATAAAAAAGTTGCTGAATCTCTCATCCATGGGAAAGCCCTGAAAATTGAAACAAATGAGCAGGAGGTAAGTGTATGAGAATTTGTTTTCCGGCAGCAGAAGCCTTGGGTATTTCGAGTGAGGTGTACGGGCATTTCGGGTCGGCACCGGCGTTTATTATCGTCGAAACTGAAAATAACGATGTCGCAACAATCAACAACAAAGATCAGCATCATGCTCATGGTGCCTGCAATCCCCTGAAGGCTTTGAATAACCAGAAGGTTGATGCAATTGTGGTAGGGGGGATCGGAGCCGGTGCTCTGACAAAACTGAATCAGCAGGGCATGAAGGTATTTCAGGCCTAGGCACAGACGGTCAGGGAGAATATCCAGTTATTGAAAGATCAGAAACTCCCTGAATTCACCATGCAGCACACGTGTGCCGGCCATGGACATGGCGGGGGATGCGTACATTAGTCCTCATGGTACATGAAAGATGCAAAAGTAGTGTCCTGTTGTCATTCCGGGCTTGACCCGGAATCCAGTGACTTTGTATTTTGTTACATATAAACAAAGAATTACGAAATACAGAATATTGAAGTCGCTGGATACCGGCTTTCGCCGGTATGACTTAATTTTGAGATCGGTTCTAATAATGTCACACAAGGAGGTTGCGATGGCGAAGGGAAAGAAAAAGATTGCGATTTTGGCGTGCAAGAACATCAAGGGGATAAGTTGTGTCGGCGGTTGTCTCAAATGTTTTAAAGGGATTGCCGAACGCGCGGGGGAGTATGAGCGCTGGAAGGATTATGATGTCGAAGTCGTCGGCATGGACGATTGCGGCGGCTGCCCCGGCGTCCTGATGCCGAAAGTCGCTTTGATGGCGGACATGGCAAAGTTGTATGAAAGGGATTTTGACGCAATTCATTTCGGCACCTGCATAATGAAGGCTACCCAAACAGCGAAATGCCCTATCGATGTTGAGGAGATAAAAAAGAAAATTGAAACAAAATTCAACAAGGAGGTTGTTCTCGGGACCCATCCGTATTAAGAGGGGCGGTTGAATAATTAAGAGCTCCCTGTGGGCTTGCCACAGGGATGAATTGTTTCCCCGTTTGCGTCATTGCCCGGCCTGGATGCCGTGCCGCAATAAGGGAAATGTTATGAGTGTCATTCTGAATGAAAAATATAGCAGACTGGGATTGGGCAACAGGGGAAAAATGTATCGCCGACATTAGAGAATGGCGTCAACGATTCCCTGTTGTTCATGAATTTGCCGTAACGGATGACGGCGAACAGATAGCGGCAATTGTTGAAAAGGACAACAAGGTCGTTACTGCTTGTGTCAACGGAAGAACGTGGCCCGAAACGTATGAGCGAGCATGGTCTTTGAAATTCAGTCCGGACAACCGACTTGTCTGTCCGGCGTTGCGGGACTACGAATGGACTGTCGTCGTTGATGGCCAGCCGTGGGATGAGTCCTATGATTACATCTGGAACCTTTCTTTTGGTTCTGACGGAAAAAGCATTGCTGCAAACGTAAAGAAGGACAACGAATTCGGTGTTGTTCTCAACGGGAGAATGTGGGAGTCAAAATTTCCGGAGGCCAGGAATATTGTCATCAGTCCTGATGGCGGTAGAACAGCATCGATGGTGAAGATGAAAAGAGTAGCCACGCTCGATATTTCTTCTTTTGCGGAGGGCGTGATTACCGTCGCTGTCGACGGTAAAGCATGGGAAAGGAATTTCCTCAGTATATGGGGCATGTCATTCAGTTCCGACAGCAAGTTGGTTGCCGCCGGGGTGAACCTTGACCGGTTGGCCTATACGATAGCGGTCGATGGGGTGCCGTGGGATGCGACTTTTTCCCACATATGGGAGCCTTTATTTCAGCCTGGTTCGCGCGATGTCTTTGCTCCGGTGAAAGTGGACGGAGTTTGGACGCTTGCGATGAATGGGAAACCCATTTGGGACAATACGTTTACGCAACTCTGGAGACAGCGGTTCAGTCCCGACAATCGAAGGATTGCCGCGGCGGTTGCTACCGAATTCGGGAAATGGACAATTGCCGTCAATGGGGCGCCGTGGCGAAGAACCTTTTCCGATGCCGTTCTGTGTCCTGTGTTCAGTCCGGACAGCAAGAAAGTTGCCGCGATTGTCAAAGAAGGTGACAAGTATACAACAGCGGTTGATGGCAAACCCTGGAACGATTATTTTGATATGATCTGGGATCCTGCGTTCAGCCCTGACAGCAAACGGGTTGCTGTGAAGGCTGAGAACAAGGGAACCCATATTCTTGTTATTGACGGGAGACCCGGGAAGCAAACGTATGAGCATCTCTGGAATCCTGTCTTCAGTCCTGACGGCGAGAAGGTATTGGTCCGGTGCATTCAGGACGGAAAGTATTGCCGCAAAGTGGTTGCGCTGGATGACATTTAGCAGATATGCATGATTTTCTGACAGGCATTGAGCTGTATAACTTTCTCAAAGGTCCGATGGTCTGGGTCGCTTTTATCGTTTTCATATCCGGCAGCGCCTACCGCATTATTTCACTCATGCTGCTTGCAAAAAAGGACAGAGTCGTTTACCCATATTTAAGTTTGAAGTACGCCTTCCGTTCCTTTATGCACTGGCTCACTCCTTTCGGGAGCAGAAACATGAGGCTGCATCCATGGATGACGTTCGTTGCTTTCATATTTCATATCGGCGTTATTTTCGTCCCTGTTTTCCTTTACCCGCATATCGTGCTCTGGCATAAGGCGTGGGGAATAAGGTGGTGGTCCCTGCCGGACAAAATCGCCGATATATTGACTGTGATCATTATCCTGTGCTGCATTTTTTTTATTCTCAGAAGAATTGTCGCATCCGAAGTGCGCTTCGTAACCTATGCGTCCGATTACCTTATCATTGCGATAGTCATGGCGCCATTTCTGACGGGATTTCTTGCCTTTCACCGGATATTTGAGCCGTATAGACTGATACTGATCCTTCACATTTTTTTGGGAGAATTAATGCTTATGTCAATTCCTTTTACGAGGCTTGGCCATATGTTTTCTTTTTGGCTGACACGGGCCCTTACCGGTTCGGAATTCGGGGTATTCAGACATTCTAAGGATTATTAGCGGTGTCAGGAATGATCAAAATGCACAGGAAAACAGTTTCCGATCCGGGGTTTGATGAAACAGTCAAAAAACTTGCACCAGAAAAGATTGCCCGGACAATAAACTACGTGCTTGAAAAAGAAGCTGCTGCGCGTTTAAAGGCTTACGTCGAAACATGCATTCATTGCGGGCTTTGTAACGAGGCATGCCATTTTTATGCATCGTACGACAGAGATCCGAGTTATACGCCGGTTGCCAAGGTAAGAAATACGATATGGGACATGATGAAGAAAAAGGGAAAGGTTGATGCCGAAACAGTGAAGACATACGCCCGGATTGGATTTACTGAATGCAATATCTGCAGGAGATGCAGCATGTATTGCCCCTTCGGCATAGATATCGGATACATGATGATCCTTGTCCGCCGCATATGCGGTCTTATGAAAGTTGCTCCACTCTACCTCCAGGATCAGGGTTACAGCCACATGTACACCTACTCACAGTCCTGGGTTGCGCAGGATGATTTTGTGGATACCGTTCAGTTTGTCGAAGAAGAACTGAGAATGGAAATAAGAAACGCCCGTATTCCCCTGGATAAAGAGGGAGCCGAAATAATGTATTCGCCTCACAGCCTTGAGGCGAAATTCAAGACCGACCTCCTGTCGAATATTGCAAAGATTATGAATGTTGCCCGTGCGGACTGGACCGTGCCTTCATTTGACGGCTGGGACAGCACCAATCAGGCTATGCATCTGGGCGACTACGAGACCATGGGTATGGTAGAACGGATGCATTTCGATGCCGGGTTCAAATTAAAAGTGAAAAAGATTGTGACGAGTGAGTGCGGGCATTCGTTCAGGGCCGCCGTGTACGACGGCTCACGGTCATTAGGCTGGAAGGAACCGCCCATTGCATACCTCCAGCCGGCGCAGTTGTTTTATGAGTTGTTCCGGGATGGAAAGATAAAGATTGCGAACAGACTGAAAGAACCTGTCACAGTGCAGGATCCGTGCAGCATTGTCAGGAACAGAGGCCTCGGAGGAATGCTCAGATCCGTCGTCAAAGCCGCCTGTGAGGATTTCAGGGACGTCAATCCGCGACTTGAGCATAACTACTGCTGTACTGCCGGTTCAGGCGTCATCAACTATGGCCCGCCTTGGAAGTTCCTTAGAATGGAGGGGGGCAGGGCAAAGATCCGGCAGTTGCAGGCAACCGGAGCTAAGATTGTTATAGCTCCGTGCCATAGCTGTCATAAAACGATCGAAGAGATGATCGAATACTATAAGGCTGACATGCGCGTCATGTTTATCAGCGAACTTCTCGTCAAGACGATGGAGATACCCGAGGAGATGCGGATACCGGAGACTAAGGTGCGGGGGGCGTGACCGTGAAACGATTGTTCATAATCGTTTTCTTGTCAGGAGCCGTCATCAGCATGTTTTTCCTGAAGCAGTCAAGTCCTTTATCGGCAGAGAAGGAGAGCACAGGAAGTGGGCAAGAGAATAAACTAATTATCGGGCGTACGGAAATCTTCGGCGTACTGCAAAGGCCGAAGGTCTTTTTTGACCATAGCGCTCATGTACGGGCCATGCAGGATGAAGGATGCCGCGCGTGCCACCATGCTGGCGCGGACGACAACCTGATCTTCGAACACATTTTCCCATTCATGCCGGATGATAAAGATGGACTGAAAGACGCCTACCATGAAAGGTGCATCTCCTGTCATGAGGAACGTATTGCTGTCGGGGGGAAATACGGCCCGGTCACCTGTGGTGAATGCCATGACAAGAAACGCTTGCCCCGTGCTCTCGCCGTTCCGGTTGTTAATTTCGATTATTACTATCATGACAAGCATGTGATAAAACTCAAAAATAAATGTGATCCCTGTCATCATTCCTATGATAAAAATAACGGGGAACTCGTCTATGAGGAAGGAACCGAGCAGTCCTGTTATTACTGCCATGACCTCAATGCGAAAAGAGGGCCGTTCCTGGCGTCTGAACTCGAGCTGACGAAGAATAAAAACCTTACCATGAGAAAAGTCTCTCACACCCTCTGTGTAAACTGCCATCTCCGCTCTTCCAAAAGGAACGAGGAAGCAGGGCCTTTGGAATGTGCGCGATGCCATACCGGACAGTACAGGACGCTGGAGGAACTAAGGATCGTTCCCCGCCCGGATCGCGACCAGCCCAAAAAAACTCTCATCACTATCGAAGGCGGAATGATGAGAGGGGTTCTCTTTAATCACGAATCCCATGGAAAGGCTTCAATGACATGCAGGACGTGCCATCACGAAACCCTCAACGCGTGCAAGAAGTGCCATACCCTTGCCGGGAGCGCCGAAGGCAAGTGGGTTACCACAGTCAATGCGTATCATCATCTTTACTCCCGGGCATCATGTGCGGGGTGCCATGCCTCGGAGAAAACGGAGAAGAATTGTGCCGGATGCCATCATTTGCTTGATGTGGATATTCAGACGAAGGGACCTAAAAAAGAGTTCTGCTCCGGTTGTCATAGCGGGGAAGAGAAAGTACCCGCTCGGCGAGAAAAAATTCAGATATCACGCCTTATCGAGGAAAAAGTGCCGGATAAAGTGACCATCTCCGTGCTTGAGAATGAGTATGGGCCGGCGACATTTCCCCACGGTAAGATAATCAGGAGACTTGTCTCTATATCAAATGCGAGCGGAATGGCAACAGCATTCCACAGGGACATCGACAGCATATGCGAAGGGTGCCATCATCAGAGCTTTCCGGAGGCCGAAGCAGAACAGCGCAAACCTCCCTACTGCCGCAACTGTCACTCTATCACGTTTGATATGCAGAACATGAACAGGCCGAGGCTTCTGGCGGCATATCACCGTCAATGTCTGGGATGCCATGAAAGGATGAATATCGACGCAATGGAATGCGGAGACTGTCACATGGAAAAATCCAAAGCGGATGTTGTATCACGAAACATGACTCAAAGAGAAATGATATTAGAATGAATACCTTCAATGAATTTTTTCTAACTGTAAAGGGGAACGAGTATCTCATCGCCGTGTTATTCATGGTGCTGTTCATACTTTTCTGGAAATTCCTTAATACAGAAAAAGGATAATATGGAGCCGGCAACGGGAATCAGCAGGAGGGAATTCTTAAGCAGGATGGCGGCAATAGGGGGCGCCGCCGTTATTGGCAGCCCCTCCAAATCCTTTGCGCTGGATGATTTTCCCGGATATAAAAATCGTTATGGCGTACTTGTCGATACAACGCTCTGCATCGGATGCAGGAGGTGTGAATGGGCGTGTAATGAATGGAATAAACTGCCCAATAAACCGATTAAATCATTTGAGGATAAAACTGTTTTTGAGAAGATCCGGAGAACCCACGCGGATGCCTTTACCGTAGTAAACCGATACATTGGTTCACGGGATTTAAAGCCGGTCTATGTAAAGAAGCAGTGCATGCACTGCGAGGAGCCGGCCTGTGTCTCTGCCTGTTTTGTAAAGGCGTTCAGGAAGACTCCTGAAGCTGCTGTTGTTTACGATGCAAGCGTCTGTGTCGGGTGCCGTTACTGTATGATCGTCTGCCCCTTCGATATCCCGGCATATGAATATAATGAGCCGATAACCCCGCGGGTTTTAAAATGCACCTTCTGTTTTGACAGGATCGGCAAGGAGGGCGGAGTTCCGGCATGTGTCGAAATCTGTCCTACAGAGACCCTCAGGTTCGGGAAAAGGAGTGAACTGATTGAGCTCGCATATGAAAGGATAAGTAATAAGCCGCGCAAATATGTGAATCATGTTTATGGAGAGCATGAAGTCGGGGGTACAAGCTGGCTGTACTTATCAGCAGACCCTTTCGAAGAAATTGGGTTCAGAACAGACCTCGGGAAAACCCCGATCCCGAAACTGGGAAAAACTTTTCTTACAGCAGTTTCTGCCGTGCTTGTTTCCTGGCCGGTTCTGTTTACAGGTCTCTATGCCTTTTCCAAAATGCGCGGGAAACATGCTCAGGAAACCGGCATGTTTGAGAAAAAGAAGGCGGGTGAACATGGACAGGAGACCTGATTCGTTATCCTGGGTCGGGGAGAAGATATTCCTTGGGATGACATTCCGCGAATATCTTAAGAGTAATCTTACCATATGTAATGGAATCGCAGCGCTGATTCTGATTGTTGCGATTCCGGTGATGGGCTATAGATTTATACACGGACTCGGTCCTGCCACGAACCTTTCCGATACCAATCCCTGGGGGATATGGATCGGCATTGATATGCTCTGCGGAGTAGCCTTTGCTGCCGGTGGTTTCGTCATGGGAACAGCCTTTTATATCCTTGGGCTTAAAGAATACCGTATTTTTGTCCGGCCGGCCATTCTTACAGGCTTTCTCGGCTATCTTTTTGCGGTGGTCGGACTGATCTTAGACCTTGGACGTTACTACCGTCTCCCTTATCCCATGTTTGTATCGTTTGGGGTAACCTCAGTCATGTTCCTGATAGCCTGGCATGTTGCTCTTTATCTCACGTGCCAGCTTGTTGAGTGGTGTCCCGCCATCTTTGAATGGCTCAACATGAAGAAGGCTCGAAAATGGTTTTACAGGTTGGCTATAGGGGCTACCATATTTGGAGTAATCCTCTCGACACTCCATCAATCGGCGCTTGGCGCTCTTTTCCTCCTTGCGCCGGGCAAACTCCATCCTCTCTGGTATTCGGAACTTATCCCTGTATTTTTCTTTGCGTCCGCAATCATCGCCGGTATTTCCATGGTAATTGTGGAAAGCTCGCTCACACATCGCGTCTTCCGAAACCAGATTAAGCATATCGACCACGCTGAATTCGACAGACTGACAATAAGCCTGGGGAAAGCATGTTCCGCGGTGCTGCTCACATATTTTGCCCTTAAATTGATTGGTATAGCTCATTCCAATACATGGGATCTTCTTCTTACTCATTACGGGTACTGGTTCTTGTTTGAGCTGCTGGGTTTCATTCTACTTCCGGCATTCCTCTTTGCCTATGGGGTGAGATGGCGAAATGTCAGGATTGTGCGGCTGACAGCGCTCTTAACGGTGCTCGGCATCATCCTGAACCGCATCAATGTATGTCTAATAGCGTTTAACTGGAATGCCGCTGTCAGATATTACCCCTCATGGATGGAGGCTGTCATTACCATCGGCATCATAACTCTGGAAATTCTTGTCTTCCGGTGGATAGTCAACAGGATGCCTATCCTGTATGATCATCCGGATTATGAGAAATTGCATTAATTGAAATAATGTGTCAGCGGATTCCTGTCACCAGATCATACAGCGCCGGATAATCATTCCTGGCGAGACGGATATCCTCATGCAGGAGCCTCAATGCTTCGGGAACATGCTTCAAAAAAAATCTTTTTCCCTTAACGGTTGAGAGAAAGCCGTATGCTCCCAGCGCCTGCATGTGGCGCTGGAGGCGGCAGGGGAGAAGGGTACCCCTGAAATCTTTCTCAGTAATCCCACTTGATCCCCCTTTAGTAAAAGGGGATATTTCTTCTCCGTCACTATCCCTATTTGCCGATGGAACAAAATCTCCCCACTTTTTAAAAGGGGGGGGCGGGGGGATTACTTTATAGATATAATAGTCCAGAAGCTTTTCTCTTAAGCTGTCCTCAAGCCGGTAATAGGGGTCCCATAATAATGAGACGACATCATATGCGGGCGGCCCCATCCGTGCGCCCTGAAAATCGATTATGCCCGGTTTCCCGCCGCGCGGGATCATGATATTCTGGGACTGGAAATCACGGTGAACGATCGTCTTCGGAAAGGAGTCCACCAGCGAAGCGAGCCTGTGAAATTCGCTTTCAAGGGTGACGGAATCCACTACATGCATATTTTTGAGGCCGATCACAAACCGTTCGATAAAATACCGTGTTTCCCACCTGAGATGTTCATAATCAAACATCAGGTTCTGAAGGAGCGGGCATTCATCTGCATGCCGGGTCGCGGTGGTCTGGATGGAGATCAGGATATCAATCACACGCCTGTACATACCCTCAACCTGTTCGTCGGAGCGCCGGCATTTCAGCCAGCTGTAAAGGGATATGTCACCGAGGTCTTCAAAGAGGGCTCTTTTGGCGATGGGTTCGGCTTTGATTAATCCGGGTACCGGCACTCCATGTCTTCTGAAAAAGGTTGTATATTCGATGTGGCGCTCGAAGTCAGGATCATCTGCAGCGCATTGCATGAGAACCGCTGCACTGGTGTCTTCCTTCATCCGGTAATATGTCCGGTCGGAACCGCCGGTGCCGATGAGGAAGTGTGCATTATCCTCAACAACTCTGAAGTCTGACTCGCTGAGCTGTATGACGAAATCCGGTCCGAGCAGACAGTTCTCGAAGGACTTCCTTGCTGGTCCGGCATCAGGCGCGCCCCGGAAGAGCGTCAGAAAGCATCCGGCAGATGAGTCATCGCAGGCAGATCTGCCGATCGTGGCGCCCGGAAGGGAAATGCAGTTTCTCAGAAATATGCCCTGATGTATGACGGTGTCCCTCTCGATCGATATGTATCCGTCTAATTCCGCATCTCTGCACCCCTCGACAGTCCGGTGGATATATACATTCTCTCCATCCTCCCCCATTGCATGAATCACAGCCTGTGCATAGGAAGAGGGTGTTCCGACATCCGTCCAGTAAGTCCCGGTAACATCCAATGTCCCGATTGCATGCCCGGCTGATATTGCCGCGAACCACGCGTCGACGACGCTCGAATTGCCCGGGGGGAGGAATTTCAGGAACTCAGGCTGGTAAACCGCGATTCCGGTAAAGGCTGCCGGCCTCCAGCCATCGATCAGCCACTTCCTGCACGAAATAAATCCGGTGAGCATGCCGGCTGTATCAACCTCCAGCCTGTTGAAGTCCGGGTGATTATGAACCGCAAGGGTGGCAATATTGCCTGAAGAGATATGGGAGTCGAGCAGTTTCCCAATATCTATCCCGGAGAGAATGTCGGAATTATGAACGAGAAAGGGGCCTCCTTTGAGAAAATACTCTGCGTTTTTCAATGCGCCGCCGGTCCCGAGAATCGGATCTTCGTGAAAAAGTCTAAGCTTATCGAGATATGGGGATTGTTTCAACCAGCCTTCGATGAGCTCCCTCTTGTGGTGAAGATTAACGGCTATATTATATATAGGTATGGCGGTGATTTTTTGGAGGACTGATTCCAGGGTGGTGGTCCCGAGAACCGGGAGCAGGGGTTTCGGGATATGCCGGGTGATTGGCATAAGCCTCTCGCCGAGACCTGCGGCCAGGATAAATGCAGAAAGATTCAAGAAAAATTCCTTCTGGTAAGCACCGCATTAAATCTGTCAAGCATACAGCAAATATTTTTTCCTTATTTTTCTGTCAAAGGCTTTGCACTCTTCATGCCACCATTCTTCCATGTGATCCAGAGGCACGCTGCTTTCAATATCCAGCCGCAGCCTGTCCGATCCCGCGAGGATATCAATCGGCAGCTTCTCATATTCATACTCGTAGGGAGGCTGCTTCCATGCGAACTGCTCCGGGTAGAGATCGTGTATCGCCTTCAGGACGGCAACGCCGGTCTTAAACGGCCTGAATCTTTCCCTGTTTGTGATATGGATCTGGGCCCCACCGCATAATTTGCCGGCATGCTTCTGAAATGTGGGCTGAAAATAGACTGGCCTGAAGATCACCCCGGGCAGGCTGTATTCTTTGAGGCGGCTGACAAGCAAATCCGGATCGACAAATGGGGCACCGAATATTTCGAAAGGCCGGGTCGTACCCCTGCCTTCACTGATTTGGGTGCCCTCGAGGAGGCACATCCCCGGGTAGACTGTCGCGGTCTCGAGAGTCGGCATATTCGGGGACGGCATCACCCAGGGGAGTCCGGTCTCATCAAACCACATCTTTCTTTTCCAGCCCTTCATTGAAATGACATGGAAATCGAGCGCCGGATAAAATTCATGGCGCAGATACTGCCCGATCTCACCGGTCGTCATGCCGTGTCGAATTGGCAGGGGACGCAGCCCCACAAAAGAGGAAAACTGTTGATCCAGGACAGCCCCTTCTGCTTTATGTCCCCCGATCGGGTTTGGCCGGTCGAGAATGACTACCGATTTCTTCATTTCGGCGCAGGCCTGCATGCACAGTTCCATTGTCCAGATGAATGTGTAGTAACGCGAACCGGCATCCTGAAGATCGATAACCATCACGTCGATGTCTTTCAGCATCGCGGGATCGGGTTTTCGCATAGCGCCGTAAAGACTAAACGCCGGCAATCCGGTTTTTTTATCCCGGTACCCCTCCCACTCAACCATATTGTCCTGCGTTTCGCCGCGAATGCCGTGCTGCGGCCCAAAGAGGGCTTTGAGTGTAAACTTGGACGAGTTTAGAAAAAGACTGACCGTATCCTGAAACTTTTTGTTCAAGGATGCGGGATGAACAAGCAGGCCGGCATGCGAGCCTTTCAGGCTGCCGGGCCATTTTCTTTCATACGAGTCAAGTCCGGCGGAAACATGCCGCTTAGTCATGCTCTGCAATTTCATAACTGATGATAATATCCATATCTTTTCTCAGCGAATGACGAACAGAGCAATATTTCTTCTGCGAAAGATTAATCGCTTTCTCGAGTTTTTCGGGGGTTATTCCCTTGCCCGCAATACTGATTTTCATGTGTATCGCCTTGAAATATTTCGGCGGCGCGGGGTTTGCCTCGCCCGTTGTTTCAATATCGAATTTCTTAATCTCTGTCTTCATCTTCCTGAGGAACACTACGATATCAATTGCGAGACAGCCGGGCAGGCTCATGAGTAAACTGTCGGTCGGGGCGCACCCCTCCTTTCCCGCAGCGTCAAAATCAATCGCGTAGCCGCCGATTCTTGCGGTAAAAACCATGTCTTTATCCCAGGTTAATATCCCCTTTTTGATATTCGCGGCTTTTTCCTTGTCGCCTTCCTTTGAAAGCGATTCTTCCGAATTGGCATCCGGGGGTTCCTTTTCCTTGCCTTCCATGTTAATTTCTCCTCGTTAAAATAAATAATTTCCGGATCCGGCGATAAACTTT
>CAZKLK010000037.1:0-13398 GCA_964553535.1 uncultured Nitrospiraceae bacterium | reverse complement strand
TTCCGGCGTTCGCCGGAATGACGGTCCACACTAATCCCAGAAAAACCTTTATTTTTATGTCATCCCTTCCGGCTTGACCGGAAACTTTTTTGACCGAAGGATTACCGACGCTCAAACCCAGGCGGATTGCGGGGATGACCGTCCTTGAAATTTTCATATGAATTTATCAGCGGGCGCTCTTCATAGCGCATTGCTCACCTTCTTCACTTCTTTAAGCTTCTTCAACGCCCTGCCGGAATCGATGGAATCGGCAGCAATGGAAAAAGCCGTCTTCAGATCACCGGTCTTCTCTGATACCAGCAATGCCAGAGCGGCGTTAATAAGCACTATATCGCGTTTTGGGCCCCGTTCACTCTGTAAAATGGAAAGCGCAATACCGGCGTTCTCCTCTTTGCTGCCTCCCCGGATGCCTTCTATCCCGCTTCTCCGTAAGCCAAAATCCTCCGGCTGTAAATGAAACGTTTCGACCTGATCATTTTTGAAACGCGACACTTTTGTTGTATCGGATATGCTGACCTCGTCGAGCCCGTCGCTGCCGTGTACGACCATGGCATCTATCGCGCCAAGATTTCCTAACACCCGGGCGATGATATCGGTCAGTCGCCCGGAAAAGACACCCAGAATTTGCCTTCGCGCACCTGCAGGGTTCGTAAGTGGTCCAAGAATATTGAAGATTGTTCGTACCCCCAGTTCGCGGCGCGGTCCGATCGCAAATTTCATAGCCGGGTGGAATAACGGGGCAAACAGAAAACCAAACCCTGTTTCGAAGAGACACCGTTCGACTTTTTCCGGCGGGAGATCTATTTTTATTCCGAGGGCCTCGAGGACATCGGCGCTTCCCGATCTGCTGGATACGGACCTGTTACCGTGTTTTGCGACCGGAACATCTGCTCCCGCAACCACAAAAGAGGCAGTTGTGGAAATGTTGAAAGTGTGCGCCATATCCCCACCGGTTCCGCAGGTGTCCAGGACTTTTTCCGGCGCACGGATAGAGGAGGCCTTCTGGCGCATAATCCTGGCGGCTCCCGTTATTTCCTCCGCCGTCTCGCCTTTCATCCTGAGCGCCGTAAGAAATGCCCCAATCTGAGCATCCGTGGCCTCGCCTTCCATAATCTCCTGCATACATTCAGCAGACTCGAGCTCCGTCAGATTGATATTGTTTATAAGCATATTGATGGCTTCTTTTATCATTAAATCCTCTAAAATACGATGCAGGATGCAGCATGCGCGATAAACGACAACTGTTTTTTCACAGCTTCACATCCTGTATCGTGCATCGCGTATTGTGTATCCAAGTTGCAAAAAATTCCTCAAAAGGTCTTTCCCCACTTTGGTTAAGATAGACTCCGGATGAAATTGAACACCTTCCAGCATGAACTCCCTGTGCCGTACTCCCATGATCTCGTCGCTGTCAGTCCATGCTGTTATTTCGAAACAATCAGGGAGCGTTTCTTTTTTTATCAGCAGCGAGTGATATCTCGTCGCTTCAAAAGGATTGGGGAGGCCGGTAAAAATAGTTTCCCCGTCATGATAAATCAGGGATGTTTTTCCATGCATGAGCCTCGGCGCCCTGATGATGTCCCCTCCAAAAGCAGCGCCTATCGACTGATGCCCGAGACAAACTCCAAGGATGGGGATCTTTCCTGCAAAAAATCTGATCACATCCACCGAAATGCCCGCCTCTTTCGGAGTGCATGGCCCCGGTGAAATAACAATCCGTTCCGGGTTCAGCCTTTCTATTTCCGGAATGGTGATTTTATTATTTCTGTAAACTTTAATATTCTCGCCAAGCTCGCCAAAATACTGGACGAGATTGTAGGTGAAGGAATCATAATTATCGATCATCAATAACATGACTTAATTTTTAATTTAGCTCATGTTCCGCCATGTCGACTGCTTTCATCATGCCCATGGCTTTATTCACTGTTTCCATATACTCTTTTTCAGGAACCGAGTCGGCGACAATACCCGCACCGGCCTGAACGTAAACTTTCCCGTTTTTAATGATAAGAGTCCTGATTGTAATGCAGGTATCCATATTCCCTGAATAGCTCAGGTAACCGACTGCCCCGGCGTAAGGTCCCCGCCTAATCGGTTCAAGCTCCTCTATAATTTCCATTGCCCGCACCTTTGGCGCTCCCGTGACCGTTCCCGCGGGAAAACATGCTTCAAGGACATTGAAGGCATTTAAGCCTTTTTTCAGGATTCCCTCAATATTGGATACAAGGTGCATGACATGACTATACCTTTCAACAGCCATCAATTCCGTGACCCTCACGGAACCGGGCTCGGAAACCTTTCCGACATCGTTCCTTCCGAGATCAACGAGCATGATATGTTCTGCGATCTCTTTCGGGTCATTTTTTAATTCCTCTTCGAGAGTTCGGTCCTCTTCTTCTGTTTCGCCCCTTTTTCGTGTGCCGGCTATCGGCCTTAACAGGATCTTCTCCCCTTCAAGTCTGACCAAAATCTCGGGGGAAGAGCCAGCAAGTTGAGCTTCCCCCATATCAATATAATACATGTAAGGCGACGGATTAATGACGCGCAGCGCCCTGTATATATTAAATGGGTCAAGGCTGGTCTCTCTCTCAAAACGCTGTGACAGGACGGTCTGAATGACATCTCCGGCCATAATGTATTCCTTGCACCGCGCTACAGCTTCCACAAAGGCGTATTTTTTTATAAATGATGATGAATAATCTGAACATGAAGCTTGCCCTCCTGAACGATTTATTGTTGCGAAGGACAAAGCATCGCTTTTCCTGCTTCTCTGTTTTCTGCCTGCAAACCTCTTTTTTTTAAGAGTATCTATGATGGCCTCTATTTTCTCTTCCGCGTCGTAATAAGCGTCTTCAGGAGATTTGTTCTTCAGATGGGCATTGGAGACTACTTTGATTTTCCCCTTGAGATTGTCGAAGATCATGACTGTATCGGTACTCATGAGAAAAATATCAGGAAGCTTAAGATCAGACTTTTTTGTTGCCGGTATATTCTCAAAAAACCTGACCATGTCATACCCGATGTAACCGACAAGGCCGCCGTAAAATCTGGGCAAACCAGATACTTCGACCGGTCTGTATGCAGCGATTTCCCGTTTGATAATCTCGAAAGGATTGTCAGTTTCCTGTCTCTGAATCCCGGCTGCGGCATCCCTTATCTCTATCTTCCCATTCCAACCTCGAATGACCCGCGAGGGGCGTGAGCCGAGGAATGAGTATCTGGCCCATTTTTCGCCGCCGATCATGCTCTCCAGTAAAAATGAGGGTGAGCCGCCGAGTTTCAGGGCTGCCGAAACGGGGGTTTCGGTATCGGCAAGGATTTCCCGGTAAACCGGCACAAGGTTCCCATTTGCAGAGAGGGCCTTGAAATTCTCCAAATCAGGATAGAGCATATTGACAAAATACAGCCTTCCTTTGTAGTATTTTGAATAGTAACGTTAATTATAGCCTATTATTTAAGCTTAAGTTAAGAGTTAAAAGTTTCTGATTGATTTTTCAACTTTTCACTTTCAACTTCTCACTTTGAAGTTGTTTTTTTGAATGCGGGAATAGCTCAGTTGGTAGAGCACAACCTTGCCAAGGTTGGGGTCGCGGGTTCGAACCCCGTTTCCCGCTCCATTTGAAAAATAGTAGATAGTAGACAGCAAATAGTATATAGGGAATACTGAAAAGATTTTTTATTCTCCCTGTTTACTACCTACTATCTACTATTTACTGTTTAAGGGCGGCGTACCCAAGTGGCTAAGGGAGAGGTCTGCAAAACCTTTATGCAGCGGTTCAAATCCGCTCGCCGCCTCCAATGCAAATCTTACCTTATGCCCAAATCCAGCGATAACTATCTCGAACGATTGATAAACGCGTCATTGCGAGCACCTGCAAGGTGCGTGGCAATCTCCTTTCATACGACGAGATTGCTTCGCTGCACTCGCAATGACAATTCTTATCGCTGGATTTGGGTTATAATTCTTTGAAGACCTTTACGGGACTTTCCCCGCCAACATGAATATGGGGCTTCCCTGTCGCTATCGGCAACATGATGAAGGCTTTTTCAAAACTGTTTTGAGCCACCAGCGATGGACACAGAACGGCAGTAATTTCAGAAGATCTTTTCCCGTTTTATGGCGTCTGCAACTTTTGCAACCCTGACCATCTCCTTCACATCATGAACCCGGATAATATTCGCGCCATTCTGAATCGCGATCGCAACTGCCGCCGCGGTCCCTTCAAGCCTCTGGTTGGGGGGTGCATCACCGAGTATCTTGCCGATGAAAGTTTTTCTTGATACGCCTACCATAAGGGGCTTTTCAAGGAGTGCAAAGTCACGAAGATTGTTGATAATGCTGAGGTTCTGGTCGAAGGTTTTCCCAAACCCAATCCCCGGATCTATTATCATCAGTCCACCCGGTATCCCTGCGTCTGAGGCCAGCCGTATGCTTTGCCTCAGATAATCCAGTATCTCGGGGATTAAAGCTTCGTAAACAGGGTGGGTCTGCATGTCCTTCGGTGTGCCCTTGATATGCATTACGACTGCCGGCACCTTATATTCAGCGATGATACAGGACATCTCCGGATCGAATCTGAAACCGCTTATGTCGTTCACCATGGAAGCGCCGGCATCAAGAGCACTTTTTGCGACATCAGCCTTATAGGTATCAATGGATACCGGGATATCAATTTCCTTTACCACAGCCTTAATGACGGGGATAGAGCGCTTCAACTCTTCTTCAATAGGGACAGGTTCAGAGCCCGGCCTTGTCGATTCGCCACCGATGTCGATGATATCGGCTCCATCCTCAACCATTTGGAGAGCCCGTCTTATCGCGGCAGGCTGATCAAAAAAAAGACCACCGTCGGAAAAGGAATCCGGGGTGACATTCAGGATTCCCATGACATAAGTCTTCTTTGAAAAGTCGAAAGAGAAGTCCCTCCAGGTGAGTACCATGTCTTATTTTATTACATTTTGTCCAGAGAACTGGTAGCATAAACGGAAAAGAAAGGAGAAGATTGCATGACACTTCAAAAAATTATTTTCATATGTTTTGCGTGTTTTTTTCTCGTGTTGCCCGGAGATAATGCGGCAGCAGGCGATTTTGCCTGGATGGAGGATTTCAATATAAGGGCTGAGGCCGATCCGTCAGGCTTCAGGGCAGGACTTGCTGCCCGGTTCAACATAGGCGATGCGCAGGTTTCTGCCGTACTCAGCAATGTCGGAAAGCCCGCAGATGCGTACATGATATTGCGTCTTGGAGAGATGTCGGCTAAGCCGGCAGATTATGTTATCGAGAAATACAAATCCCGGAAAGGCAAAGGATGGGGCGTCTTTGCCAGGAGTCTGGGTATCAAGCCGGGATCAAAGGAATTTTATGCCCTCAAGCGTGGCAGCGATCTTTACAGCGATAAGGATAAAGGTAAGGGCAAGGACAAAGGCAAAGGCAGAAATCAGAATTGAGGAACGAAGACCTTTAAGCTTGTACAGTCCTCTGCAACTCCACTCCCTGTATAAGGGAGTCTATTTCGGCGCTATCCAGGGTCTCTTTTTCAAGCAGCGCTTTTGCGACCGTCTCAAGGATGTCCCTGTTTTCAATCAGAAGGTTTTTTGCTTTGTTATACGCCTCGATAACAATCCTTTTCACTTCCTCGTCTATGTCGATGGCTGTTTTTTCGCTGTAGTCCTTGTGCTTGGCGATTTCCCGACCGAGAAATATCTGCTCGTCTTTTTTCCCGAATGTCAGCGGGCCGAGTTTTTCGGACATCCCCCATTCGGTGACCATCTTTCTGGCAAGTTCTGTCGCCCTCTCGAGGTCGTTTCCGGCGCCAGTGGTCATATGGTTCAACGCGATTTCCTCGGCGGCCCTTCCTCCGAGCAAGACAGAAAGAGTCTTAAAAAGGTAATCTTTTGAATATGTGTATTTATCGTCGATCGGAAGCTGTTGTGTAACGCCCAATGCTCTTCCTCTCGGAATGATGCTCACTTTGTGCAGGGGGTCGGTACCCGGTGTCAGCTTTGCGACGAGCGCGTGCCCGGCCTCGTGATAGGCCGTATTCCTTTTCTCGGTCTCGCTGATGATCATGCTCTTTCTCTCCACACCCATCAAAACTTTATCCTTTGCCGACTCAAAATCATTTTTTTCAACTTTAGTTTTCCCCTTCCTCGCGGCAAGCAATGCGGCTTCATTGACAAGGTTTTCAAGATCGGCTCCGGAGAAACCAGGCGTGCCCCTTGCAATCTCCTCGAGATTAACCGTTCCTTCGACCGGGATATTTCTTGTGTGTACCTTCAGTATCTCCAGCCGTCCTTTGACGTCCGGCTGAGGCACAATAACCTGCCGGTCAAATCTGCCGGGCCTAAGGAGAGCCGGGTCAAGAACATCCGGCCTGTTTGTGGCGGCAATGATTATAACTCCCTGATTTGCCTCGAAACCATCCATTTCGACTAACAGCTGATTGAGGGTCTGTTCGCGCTCATCATGGCCTCCGCCAAGCCCTGCACCCCGGTGACGCCCTACAGCGTCGATCTCATCAATAAAGATAATGCAGGGAGCATTTTTCTTCGCCTGGTCAAAAAGGTCTCTTACCCTCGATGCGCCGACACCGACAAACATCTCCACAAAATCAGAGCCGGATATGGAGAAGAAGGGAACGCCGGCTTCACCTGCAATCGCCCTTGCAAGTAATGTTTTCCCTGTGCCGGGGGCGCCGACAAGCAGAACACCCTTGGGTATTTTACCGCCGAGTTTCTGGAACTTCTGCGGGTCCTTCAGAAAATCGATAATCTCCTGAACTTCGTTCTTGGCCTCTTCAATTCCGGCGACATCGGCAAATGTGATTTTTACGGTTTTTTCCGAGATCATCTTTGCCTTCGCCTTGCCGAATGAGAGCGCCTTGTTCCCCCCCGTTTGCATCTGCCTCATGAAAAATATCCATATGACGACGAGAAATATTATTGGGCCCCAGGAAAAAAACAGATTCCAGTACCATGGGTTGAGCTCCTCGGGCTTTACGCTTATCTTCACTTTCTGATTGCGTAAGGTCTGCACCATGTCCGGATAATCCGTGGCATAAGTTTTGAACTTTTTCCCGTCTTTGAGCTGACCGGTTATAACTTTGCCCTTAATGAGCACTTCGTCGACTTCTCCGGCATCGAGCTTGCCCATAAAGTCAGAAAATATGATTTCCTGTTCGGTTTTTTTTGGCGTGCTGAGCATATTGAACAGGAGTATCATCATGACCCCGATCAGTAGCCATACCAACAAGCCTCTGTATGCGTTTAATCTGTTCACGGCTGAAATAATTTCTCGCGGTATTTCCGAATATTCAATGGGAAAACAGCCCCTTTACCCTTGCCTGAAAGACTCAGGATAAAGAGGCACGTTTTTATTGTAGCATATCGGCAACTATTTTCAGAAACTGGTCATATAGTCTTCAATATGCTGCTTCTGGACAGCTATCAGGGCATTGATACCTTCTTCGGCAAGATTCATGAGCGTATTAAATGAATCCCTGTCGAAAGGCGCGCCTTCCGCAGTGCCCTGGATTTCAACAAATCTGCCGTTTCCTGTCATCACTACGTTCATGTCGACCTCTGCGGCAGAATCTTCGGCATAACAGAGATCAATAACAGGTTGACCGTGTACTACACCGACACTGATGGCGGCAAGAAAGTCTTTCAATGGTGATTTCTCGATCAGACCATTTCTAACGGCATACTGAATGGCATCTGACAAACAGATAAAGGCTCCCGTAATAGATGCCGTCCTTGTGCCGCCATCTGCCTGCAGAACGTCACAGTCAATCCAAATTGTCCGCTCGCCGATGCGTTTAAGATCAGTAACCGAGCGCAGAGCCCTGCCGATGAGCCGCTGTATTTCATGAGTTCGTCCGCTGATCCTGCCAATTATTGATTCTCTCGGAGTTCTGGTATGAGTAGACCTCGGAAGCATTGAATATTCGGCGGTAATCCATCCCCTCTTCTGGTCCTTTAGAAAAGGGGGAACCTTTTCTTCAATTGAAGCAGTGCAAATAACCCGCGTATTCCCAATTGAAATAAGCACTGAACCTTCTGCATTTTCTATGAAATTCCTCTGTATTTTGACTTTCCGGATCTCGTTTGCTTTTCTGCCATCAAGTCTCATTCAACCTCCAATCTAATTACCGAGCATAATTTTTTCGATGTGATCAATACGCTGTCCGAGAAAATGTTCTCCAACCTTCAAAAATCTCTCAGGGGAATCGGTTACATAATACTTCTTAAACGAATGGCTTTTAAGCTCCCGTTTCATGCCAAGGTCTTCAAGGATTGCCTTAATTTCCCGAGAGATTTCAATCGCTGAGTCGATAAGCAGCATTTCGTCGCCCATAACTCCGGCAATCACTTTTTTAAGCAGAGGATAATGCGTGCAGCCAAGGACTATCGTATCGATATCCTTGTTTTTCAAATCTGCAAGATATTTTTCAGCCACCATCCCGGCGATATGCCCTTCTGTCCAGCCCTCTTCAACAAGAGGAACAAATAACGGGCATGCCAATCCGAAGACCTCTATCTTGTTGTCAATTGCTTTTATAGCCTTCGTGTATGCGCCGCTTCCTATTGTGGCCTCTGTCCCGATAATGCCAATCTTCTTGCTGCGCGAGGCCCTAACAGCGGCTTTTGCTCCCGGCTCAATAACTCCGACAACAGGAATGGAAACCATGCTCGTGATTGCATCAATGCTCACCGATGAAGCAGTGTTGCAGGCAATCACCAGGATTTTTATGTCCTTGCCTGACAGGAATTTCGTGTTTTCAAAGGAGTAGCGGACAACTGTTTCAGGGGAACGAATCCCGTAAGGCACCCGGGCCGTATCTCCGAGATAAATGGTGTTCTCATTCGGCAGGACGCGCAGAATTTCCTTCAGAACGGTCAGGCCGCCTATTCCGGAATCAAAAATGCCGATTGGCCTGTTACTGGCATCACTGTTCATGAGAAACCATATCCTTTAAGGGGTATAAAAGCATAAAATGCCCGCCCAGCGTTTCAATTTCCTTTCCCTCTATGAGAATTTTAACATCCTGGATCTCCTGAACATTTGAAATCAGGCTTTCGTATAAGCCTGACAGCAGGAGAAACTCTGCCAAGGCATCACCCTGAAAATTTCTTCTGAATTCGTCGGAGACATCTACATAAAGAATCTTATCCGCGCCCCGGTAGACGCCAAGAAGTCGCGCCCCCCGCGGCATGGATGAAACAGTTGCCACGGCGGAGCCCTTAAGATACTCATCAACAACGGCCTCGGCGACTGCTGTAGAACCTTTACGCCTCGGAGGCCGTCTTTCCTCCAACTGAAGCTGCCCCCCGACAGGATAATACATTCTCAGCGATAAAAGGCTTTCATTCCTTGAAATATCAGTAATCTTTTCAGACGGGGCTTTTTCATCAGAGGCTGTTTTCGAAAAGTATATATAACCTCCGGCAATCCCTCCGATAAACAGCAGCAGTATGATAAAGATTCCGGATGATTTCCTAAGCTTCATTGGCAGTTTGCTCCTTGTACCCGCTTAAATGTTTACGGAATGTGAGTTGTGATTCCATTTATGATTGCATTGATCAGTCTTGTTTTCATTTGCTTATCATATGTGACGGTATTCGGGGATGGATATTCCAGAAGAACCGAAGGCGCTCTGACAGAATGCAACAGGGGAAGTGGCAGCTTCCTTCGAATAACCACAGCCTTGAATTCATTCCTGATAGCTTTTTCAATGCTGTCCGACAATTCGATGCTTTTCCCGGCATATTTTTTTTGGCTCGATGCGATACCGTAATCATTTGCGCCTTGTTCATAAATAATGGGCTCGTAAAGAATAAAATGTTGAGACATTGAAACATGCAGACTTATGAAGATATCCGGCGCTATCTGATTTACGAAATGAGTTCTGTCTGAAATCGGCACATACTGATCAGCCTTCCGGATAAAGAATACTTTCCCGCCCTTTTTTGTCAAGGCGGCCCCTAAATCCCTGGCGATGGCAAGATTGATATCTTTCTCGCTAATATTTCCGTCAGTTATGCCAAAATCGTAGCCGCCATGACCTGCGTCAATAACAATTTTTGGCGAAATTATTTCAGGAGCTTTCTTATCAATTTGCTTTTCCGGTGTTTTTCCCGGCTGCTTTTCCGCGATGGATTCTTTATTCTGGATATCGAGTACAAGTCTCGCCGGAGCAGAAAGCCTGAAAAACTTTATGCCGGCAGTTTCCTTAAGATTTATCTCAACTGCTTTTTCTGATGGGATAATTTCGAAAGGGAGGCCTTTCTCCGATTTTAGATCCAAATTTTCCGGGAATTCCAGCCTAATCTGCGAAGGTAATGTTGTAACCTTAATTCTGTTGATCAACGATTCATCGCCTTCAAACACAACCCGCGTCAGGCCGTCCTTTTTACTGAATTTGAGAAAGACGACCTTCTTTTGTTGTGCAGATAGCGGAACCGCACACAGCAACAATATTGATAAAACAAGAACGAATACCTTATTCATGGCGAATCATGTTCCAAGGGTTGTCATTCCCGCACGGCAGGAATCCTTCTGATTCCCCTTTAGGAAAGAGGGGCGAAGCGGGGTGTTTTGAAGAAAGATCCCGGCCAAGCTGGAATGACAGACTTGAAGATATTACATAAATTATATGATCTGTTAAGAGTTAATGACATAAACGAAAAACTTCTTCCATGCTCTAATAATGCAAATGTCCTTGATATGATATCAGAAAAATAATCAAGGAAAGAATATTTTTCGACAAGCGACGCAGAACGCTGCCAGGGCAAGCACATGTTTATTGGTGGAGGCGGCGGGAATTGAACCCGCGTCCGAAAGCACTACTCTCAGGCTTCTACATGTGTATCCCGACTATTTCATCTCGGACCCAGGGTTGCCGTCGGGCAGGCGTCCCCGGATCCTATCCCCTTTCGTCTTGCTCCGGAATCAGGGGAAAGCCCCCGGAGCCAGCCTGCTGTATGACGCTGTGACCTGAAGCACAGGCAACTTCAGGGCAGCGTGCCGCTTAGTTAATTAAGCAGCAAGTGCCAGTTCGTTATTGGCGTTTGTGTTTGTTTCCGTCTTTTTCCGTGGTGACGGAACCACGACATGCAACCTGATCCTCGTAACCCCCGTCGAGCCCTTTCGCCCCCCTTTCTCAGTAGACAGCAGAAAGTAGACTGCAAACAGGAAATAACTCTTTTTTCACTTTTGAACCTGTTTGCCGCATACTGTCTACTGTCTACTTGCTTTCGTGGCTTTCTCGATTTCTCTCTTAGCCTCTCTCTCTTTTATTCTATCTCTTTTTTCAAAAATTTTCTTGCCCCGTGCGAGTCCGATTTCAACTTTTGCAAAGGAACCTTTAAAATACAGTTTCAGAGGGATCAGGGTATATCCCTTTGCTTCAATTTTCCCGCGCAATCTGTCTATCTCTTTCCGGTGCATAAGGAGTTTCCTTGTTCTCAGTGGCTCGTGATTCATGATATTGCCGTGGCTGTAAGGGCTTATATGGCAGTTCAGGAGATAGGCTTCTCCGCTTTTCATGATCACGTAGCTGTCTTTCAGATTTACCCTGCCCTCTCGCAGGGATTTAACCTCAGTACCCATTAGTGCGATACCGGCTTCCACGGTATCTTCGATATGGTAATCATGGTATGCTTTTCTGTTCTGCGAGACTATCTTCACCTGAAAAAGACCTCATGATAGAATATATCCGGCGATAACTATCTCGAACGATTGATAAATGCGTCATTGCGAGTACCTGCAAGGTGCGTGGCAATCTCCTTTCATACGACGAGATTGCTTCGCTGCACTCGCAATGACAATTCTTATCGCTGGATTTGGGAATTAGCTATTAATATTATCCCCTGCCCACGCCAACGTACTGAAAACCCTTGCCCCTTACTTTCTGAGGGTCATAGACGTTGCGCAAATCAAAAAAATAACGCCCTTTCATGAGCTTTCTGATCCTGTCAAAATCCAGATTCCTGAACAGATTCCATTCTGTCATGATAACAACTGCATCAGCGCCCTGCACAGTATCATAAGGGTTTTCACAGTATGTGACCTCAGTCAACTGTTTCGCCGCCTCTTTCATCGAAACCGGATCATAGGCCCTGACGTTTGCCCTGTCTTCCATAAGGTCTTGAATGATAGAAAGTGAGGGTGCATCCCGAACATCATCGGTATTCGGCTTGAACGAGAGACCCAGAATAGCAACCGTTTTTCCTTTCAGCGGCCCCATTGCATCCCTGATCTTCCGAACCATGTGTTTCCTCTGTTTTTCATTTGCCCGCACCACTGCGCCAACAATGCTCATGTCAACATCATGTTTCTTTGCTATGCTGAGGAGAGCGTTCGTATCCTTTGGCAGACAGGACCCGCCATAGCCGGGACCGGGATGGAGGAATTTCGAACCAATCCTCTGATCGAGTCCCATCCCTTTGGCAACCATATGAACATCCGCTCCAACTCTTTCACAGAGGTTTGCCATCTCGTTTATGAAGGAGATTTTTGTTGCAAGAAAAGAGTTCGAGGCGTATTTGATCATTTCTGCTGTTTCGATATCTGTAATTACAAAAGGTGTCTCAATAAGATAGAGAGGTTTATACAGGTCCTTCATTATGGCAACAGCCTGGGCACTTTTTGCCCCGATAACGACCCTGTTGGGTCTCATGAAATCCTCTATTGCAGAACCTTCCCGCAAAAACTCGGGATTTGAAACGATATCAAAATCGATTTTCCCGTTCAGGTTCTTTGAAATGATCGTTCTGATTTTCTGGCCTGTTCCAACCGGCACCGTGCTTTTGGTTACAATCACTTTATAGCCATCCATCGCATTTGCAATTTCTGCCGCAACCTCTTCAACATACTTCAGGTCGGCTGAACCATCCCCCCTTCTGGGAGTTCCGACCGCTATGAATATAACCAGCGATGACGTTACGGCCTTGGCTATTTTTGTCGTAAATTGGAGCCTCCCCTGCTTCAGATTCCTTCTAACCAATTCCTCGATGCCGGGCTCATAAAAAGGGATTTCTCCTTTTTTCAGCATCCGGATCTTCTTTTCGTCTTTATCAAGACATGTAACGAACGACCCGAATTCCGCAAAGCAGGCTCCTGTTACCAAGCCTACATACCCGGTTCCGATGATTCCTATTCGCATATGCCCTCCGCCGTTTAAAGTGAATTATCATAAAAATACATTGGAAAAGTGCGGATGATATGGGGCCCGATAAATATCGGGACCGATGCCATAGTGTAACTTAAACTGATGATTTCATGAATATTTTATCCCGCTGCAGGGGATATTTAATTATGGTTTTTCTAGGATTAGTGTGGCCCGTCATTCCGGCGAACGCCGGAATCCAGTGACGTTGTTTTATATTACCTCATGC
>CAZKLK010000036.1:0-13483 GCA_964553535.1 uncultured Nitrospiraceae bacterium | reverse complement strand
TGGATTCCGGCGTTCGCCGGAATGACGGTCCACACTAATCCCAGAAAAACCCAAATTTGTTTGATCATCAATTATTGCATGTTCCGGCAGCGCTGATCAGATTCGCTGACATACGGACAAACTCCGCAGTACAAGATAATTTATAATGGATTATGATCGGTTATCTCAAAAGAATATCGGCTGCATCGAGGAGACGTATTATTTTCTTTGCTGCAGTATCAGTTTCGTGCGGGATGCTTTGCGGCTTTCTATTCTGGACTTTATCGGGTCTTCCCGACATACGGCTTCTTGAGGAGTATTCCCCGTTAGAATCATCAATGGTATATTCATCTGACGGGAAATTGCTCGCCGAGCTGTATTTCGAGCGAAGGACATATGTGCCGCATTATGAGATACCCGAGCATGTTAAGCATGCCTTCATAGCGGTTGAGGACGTGCGTTTCTACAGTCATCCCGGAGTTGACGTAATTGGCATTGCGCGGGCGCTGTGGCGCGATGTCAAGGCGGGAGGCATCGTCGAAGGCGGCAGTACGATCACACAGCAGCTTGCACGCATGCTTTTTCTGACTCCCGATAAAAGCCTCAGGAGGAAGATCAGGGAAGCCGCGCTCTCTTTGCGCATAGAACAGAGGTACACCAAAGACGAGATTATGGGGATGTATTTGAACCAGGCTTATTTTGGCACAAGAGCATACGGAATAGAAGCCGCTTCACAAACATATTTCGGAAAAACTACGCGCGCTCTCGTCACGGCGGATGCGGCGTTGCTTGCCTCTTTGCCAAAGGCTCCTTCGCGATACTCGCCATTTAAGAACTATGAGAAGGCGAAGTTCAGAAGAGACATCGCTCTGAAACAGATGCTCGACAATAGGTTCATCACCCCAAGTCAGTATGAAGAGGCAAAAGGGTCGCCGCTTCCCCAATATCCACACTTCAGAAAATATCATGCCCCATATTTTATCGAATGTCTGAGGCAGCGCCTTGAGGGTAAATTCGGGGATGAACTGTATACCTCCGGTTTCAGGATATATTCCACCATCGACGCGCGAATGCAGGAGGCTGCGGAGGAAGCCGTGACCGCCGGGCTTGGCGCAATCGGCAAGAGGGTTAATGCTGGTGTCGAGGCCGCATTAATGGCGATTGATTTTCGAACGGGACATATAAAAGCGATGGTTGGAGGCTCAGATTTCTGGAATCAGCAGTTCAACAGGGCTACGCAAGCCCTGAGGCAGCCTGGCTCGGCATTCAAGCCGTTTGTTTACGTTGCGGCAATAGAAAACGGCATGTCTTCTTCAGACATCGTTTCTGATTCCCCGGTTTCCTTTCCCGGCGCCAAACCGGGGCAGAGATGGATGCCCCGCAATTATGACGGCAAGTATTATGGATCTGTGACTCTTAAGGCGGCTCTTGCCAAGTCTCTCAATTGCGCCACGATCCGGCTTGCTTCTGCTGTTGGCATCGACAATATTATCGGTGTTGCCAAAAAACTCGGCATACGAAGCAACTTACAGCCGTACCTGCCTCTCGCCATCGGGTCAGCGGATGTCACTTTATCAGACATGGTTTATGCGTATTCAGCATTTGCCTCCGGGCGGGTACCCGCGGTGGTATTGTATGAACGCATAGCGAACCGTGACGGTGTTTCTGTCGAAGAGACAGAGCCCGTGTCCGAGCGCGTTCTCTCCGATGAAGATGTGTGGGAAATGAAAATTCTCCTCAAAGCCGTTGTTGACGAGGGTACCGCCGTTAAGGCCAGGGAACTCGCCAGGCCTGTTTACGGAAAGACAGGAACCACCAATGAATATACGGATGCCTGGTTTATCGGCTTCGATGAGAACCTTGTTGTCGGTGTCTGGGTTGGCAGGGATGATCACAAGCCTATAGGCGCAAAAGAAACCGGTGCGCGGGCGGCTCTTCCTATCTGGATAGACTTCATGAAAAAAGTGCCTCCACAAATTCCCCCGGATCAAAATCCCTGAGATCATCCATCCCTTCACCTATACCGATGAGTCGCACGGGGATGCCGAGCCGCTTTTTAATGGCAAAGAGAATTCCGCCTTTTGCCGTTCCGTCAAGTTTGGCCAATGCGATACCGGTAATGCCGACTGCGTCATTGAACAACTCCGCCTGCCTGAGCGCGTTCTGCCCTGTTGTCGCATCCACAATGAGAAGGGTTTCGTGAGGAGCGCCGGGCAATGCCTTCTCAATTGATCTTCTGACCTTTTTCAATTCTTCCATGAGATTGCTTTTCGTATGCAGCCTTCCCGCAGTATCAATGACAACGACATCACAATTCCTGTTCAGACCTGCCGTAACAGCATCGTATGCGACTGCGGCGGGGTCCGATCCTTTTTGGTGTTTCACTATCTGCGCGTTTGCTCTATTTGCCCATATCTCGAGCTGCTCTATCGCCGCCGCCCTAAAGGTGTCTCCGGCAGCAAGCAGCACAGAAAGGCCCTGCGCATGAAACCTGCTTGCAAGTTTTCCAATTGTGGTGGTCTTTCCCACGCCGTTAACTCCCACGGCGAGAATTACATACGGTCTCTGAGCGGAAACCGCGATGGGCTGCGTTTCTCCAAGCAATCTCGTCAACTCCTTTTTCAGCAATTCCCTCACGTTTTCATCGCTTTGAGCCTCCCCTTTCCGGATTCTTTCGCGAATCGCCTCTATTACATCGGAAGCCGCGGCAGGGCCGACATCAGACATAATCAGTATCTCCTCAAGCTCTTCAAGCGTCGATTCATCAATTTTTCTGCCGGTGATGAGTGACTCAACCTTCTCGATTAAGCCTTTTCTTGTCTTTGACAGGCTTTCCTTTAAACGGTCAAAAAAACCCATAAATCCTCCTCACAAAAATAGTCTGTCATTGTAATGTCTTTATGCGGCAATTATCAATCGGCGCCGGATGCGCATCGGTTTTTCTTTTTCAAAGGCAAAGATTATAATAGATGATCACCGTTGATGAAGTTAGCTGCCAAGTAATGGAGGATAAGCGCATATGATCAAAAGAAAATCAAAATATATAACAGCTGTCGTAGGCGCGACCGGCGCCGTCGGGAATGAAATGGTCAAGACCATCGATGCAAGAAATTTCCCGACGGAGAGACTTAGGCTATTTGCATCTGAGCGTTCGCTTGGGAAAAAAATACAATTCAGGGATGAGTTGATACCGGTTGAAACCCTGAATGAGAAATCTTTCGACGGCGTTGACATCGCCCTCTTTTCAGCCGGCGCTGAGAGGTCGAAAATATGGGCTCCGATTGCGGCTCGCGCCGGCTGCGTTGTCGTCGATAATTCAAGCCAGTGGAGAATGGACCCGGAAGTGCCTTTGGTCGTGCCCGAAGTTAATTCACATGATTTAAAACATCACAAAGGCATTATCGCAAACCCTAACTGCTCCACCATACAGATGGTTGTTGTGCTCAAGCCGATTCATGATGCGGCGCGGGTCAAAAGAGTGGTTGTAACAACGTTTCAGTCCGTATCTGGTACCGGGCAGAAGGCTATCGACGAACTGATGCAGCAGACCGTCGATCTGCTCAATTTCAGAGCAATAACATGCAATGTGTATCCTTATCAGATAGCATTCAATGTCCTTCCTCACATAGATAAATTCCTCGAAAACGGCTACACAAAAGAAGAAATGAAAATGGTGAACGAGACAAGGAAAATTATTGGCGACGACTCTATCAGGGTGACGGCAACAACTGTTCGTGTCCCCGTATTCAGATGTCATTCAGAAAGTCTGAACATAGAGACCGAGAAAAAGTTATCGCCAAATGAAGTGAGGGCAATTTTATCGTCAGTTCACGGCGTAACTGTTTATGATGCGCCGGAAAAGAATATTTATCCCATGCCGATCGATGTAGCAGGAACCGATCAGACTTTCGTCGGAAGGATACGAAAGGATGAAACGATAGAGAACGGCCTCAACATGTGGATTGTCGCCGATAACCTCAGGAAAGGCGCTGCGCTGAACGCTGTTCAGATTGCCGAGAAGCTGATTGAAATGGCGTAAAATAATGGGTTCAAAACAGTGATATCCAAAACAAAATACTAAACAGACGGACGATGAACAGACTGTCTAACAGAATTGACATTTGAACCTGCCTTGAACATGATTCCCGTTGACTACATTATCTGCGGCGATTACATCCTCACGATGGACCAATCCCTCCCGGTAATTGAAAGGGGTGCTGTTGCGGTAATGGGGAATACTATCATCGATGTTGGATCCTCTGAAGATATAACCGCCATTTACACCTCTGAAAACATTTTGCTTGGAGAAAAGAAGGCAGTCCTCCCCGGCTTCATTAACACCCATACCCATGCGGCAATGGTCTATTTCAGAGGAATCGCTGATGATCTGCCTCTAACCGAGTGGCTGAATAATCACATTTGGCCGGCGGAGAATTCGTGGTTAAGCCCTGCGTTTATCTCCGATGCGGTTGAGTTAGCCTGCATGGAAATGCTCAGGGGGGGCACCACGACCTATAACGACATGTATTTTTTTGAAGACGCCGCCGCCGAATCATCGAAACGTATCGGTATCCGGGCCGTTCTGGGAAGCGGGATCCTTGATTTCCCCTCGGTTTCTGCCAAAACAGCCGACGAATACCTCGAAAACGCCAAACAATTTGTAAAAAACTGGCATGACGATGAACTCATTACTCCTTGTATCGCTCCACATGCGCTCTATACCTGCGGTACGGATACGTTAAAAAAGACGAAAACACTTGCAGAGATATTGGGTGTTCCATTGCATATCCATCTTTCAGAAACACAATGGGAAGTCGGGGAAGTCATGGCGAGACACCATAAGAGACCTGTGGAGTATCTCGCGGACCTCGGATTCCTTGATGACTCGGTCCTTGCCGCCCATTGCGTATGGATTCACGACAGAGAAATCGATCTGCTTGCAAAAAACAAGGTCGGCGTTTCTCACTGCATGGAGAGCAACTTAAAACTTGCGTCCGGATTTGCTCCGGTGGTGTCCATGCTCAATGCAGGGGTGAAAGTATCGTTCGGTACCGACGGTGCCGCGAGCAACAACGACTTGAACATAATGAGCGAGATGTCCGTAACTGCAAAAGTACATAAAGCGCTTTCCGGGGATCCTACCGTGCTTGACGCAAAGACCGCTCTGCTCATGGCTACGAGATGGGGCGCGGAAGTGCTTGGACTGGGAAATCTCACGGGCAGCATTGAACGGGGCAAGCTTGCCGATATCATAGTGCTGAATCTCGATAAGCCCCACTTGACGCCGTTATATAACATCTATTCCCATATTGTGTATGCCGCCATGGCATCTGATGTAGAGACAGTTATGGTAAACGGAAAAGTCGTGGTTGACGGCGGAAAGCTATTGACTTCGGACGAGGCGGAAATACTCCATAAAGCCCGCTTTTGGAGAGAAAAGATAAAGGCTTCTGACAAGGGGTAGGATGATTTTGAGAAGGAGCGCATAGACTTCTACGGAATATTTATAAATAGCGCCGAACCGGCGGTGATTGTTAGCGATATTGCCTGCTTATCCGGGGGCTACATCTCTTTTCTTCCCTCTAATGCTTTGCTAAGGGTGACCTCGTCTGCAAATTCGATGTCTCCTCCCATGGGGAGTCCATAGGCGATTCGCGTAACCTTCACCGGGAAAGGCTTCAAAAGTTCCCTGATATACTGGGCGGTCATTTCGCCCTTCGTATTGGGATTTGTTGCAAGGATAATTTCCTGGATGGAGTTATTCCCGACACGTTTGATAAGCTCATTCATTTTTAGCTTGTCAGGTGTAAATCCGTCGATAGGGGAAAGGGCGCCAAGCAGAACATGATAAAGCCCGTAAAAACTTTTTGAGCGCTCGATTACCAGAATATTGCTCGGTTCTTCAACAACACACAGCCTGCTCCTGTCCCGTGACGAATTATCGCATATATCGCATACATCATTGTCGCTTATATTGAAGCATTCCCTGCAAAACCTGGCCCGGTCTTTTACCTCATTGATCGCATTTGAAAGACCGCGGGCATCTTCATCAGGCATTGATAGGATGAAAAAAGCGAGACGCTGGGCTGTTTTCCTTCCTATGCCGGGCAGCTTTGAAAGTTGCACGATGAGTTCTTCAATGATTCCCTGTCTCATAAAATCATTTTTAGTATAAGGGAGTACTTATAATCATGACAAGAAGTTTTTAAGGTTTGACTGCCAATTTTGCGTATGGTATGCTATGCCCGGAGTTATTGGAGCAACCTGACGCGGTTCGGAGGCAGCCGCGCGCCGTAAAACGCATAAATACCGGGACATTCCTCAGGAGGATATTTTGGCAAAACGTTCAGTCATGTATAAGAGCGACAAAAGGAAAAAAGAATTGATGAGGCAGAAGAAGCAGGAAATTAAGAGACAAAAACGGTTAAGCAAGGGTGATGCGCCTCCTGAAGAATCTGAATCAGCGAGCAGCGGGGCCCAGGCGGAAATCAAACAGGAGCAGTAATACGCCTGTCGGGCATTTCACTGCCTCACACTGACCGATTCTGATACTCTGTCCGGGTTTCCTTTGCAGTGGCTATTTCTCACCGCTGAGCGCCAAAAATATTCTTGGTGCGTATTATGATACTTTTCACCTCCGGTATCTTGTGAAGCTGATCCAGATAAGAGGACACCTTCTGAGGTGATTTTTGGAAATAGGCCAGCCGGTAAAGTGCCTTGACATGATCATTCTCCACATTGAATATCTCAAGCGTCACTTTTCTGAACACTGACGATATCGAGTGGGTTATGCCGGAAACGTCGTCTGTTTCAATATTCATGTAAATAAGACTGTCTATCGGTTTGTCCTTCAGAAATTTGACCGGGAAAAAGTGTTCCTTTTCGGCACCCGTCACTCTGCCGCAGGCATGCGTGTGTACAATAAAGCGCGTCTGATCGAGCACGCCCTTATGCGGCGCGTTACTTAGTGTGGGCACGCAATAAGGACAGGACTGGTAGCAAGCATTGAGAAAGCCGAGTTCAATCGGGATGCCCTTGTGGTGCGGGATAAAAACATTCCAGACTTTCAAAAAAGAATCTTCCTTTTTCCGGACGGCGTCTACCATCTCATCGTCTATCAATCCCAATTCCGCGAAAAGTCTTTCTGTCTCAGGCGCCGCTTGAAGTATGCCGACAACTTTTGCCATTAGTTCACGCTCGGCAGGATATTTATTACGCAGCCTCTCCCAGAATTCGGCCGCGTCCAGACTGAACCTGAATAGATTTTTCTCCAGATAAGATTTTGCAATGGCATAGAGAGTTTGAAACTGCGTATTTTCGAAATGTTTTTTTAGCGCACCCTGTGCTTTGGACGTTAGGCACATCTTCAAATATTCATCAGTGGCGGTAACGGCGTTCTTCGTGAAGACCTGAATGACGTTCCCATTATGCAACTCATGTCCCAGGCCAACGCGCACACCATCGACAACTCCGTAATCAGCCTTCAGCCCGATATCAGTATGTATCTTGAATGCAAAATCAAGCACAGTAGCCCCTTTTTGAAGGTCTACGATGGTCTTGCCGTCCTTTGCAAAAACCTGTATGTCATCTTTTTCAATAAAGGAAATGAGAGCCTTTATATCCATAAAATTGCTCTCATCGGATAGATATTCCTGAAGATGTCCCATCAGCTTCCTGTTAATGGTGGTGTCCTTGCTGAAGCCTCCGTAGGCGAGGATTCCTTTTCTGTTGAACTCATTGAATCGGTCGGTTGTAATGAGAATCGGGATTTTCACGCCTTCAGCGACAATCATATAGTTGATGCCGCGAAAATTGTTGAACTTAGGGACGGATATGTTATCTTCGATGCTGCTCGCCACTTTATAACTGCTGTTGATGAGCCACATCAGTTTGTATGCGTTTTCGACCGAGTCAACGACAAGTTTAAATATTAGTGCATTGGGAATTTGCATAAAGCCATAATCTTCCATTTCGAGAAACGGTTTCCACTGGAGTCGGATTTTTTTGAGCTTTACTTCATTTCCATGGCATTTGTCGAGGATAGCCATTTTGAAGTCATCAAGAACATGCATTGTTTCCTGACGGATAACATTCAGCCTATCGGAAAAGGTTTTAAATTTTTCCGGGTAAAGAGCCGGCGCGCAAAGCTGCTCAATCTCGTTTGCGATATCCGTAAGGCATAATCTCATGCACAGCTTATGGTAAATATCCATGGACTCACTGCTTTTAACCTTCTTTTTATGGGGTCTCAGAGGCTCCAATGTCCTGAGATTATGCAGCCGGTCGAAGATCTTAATATATGCTATCCTCGGATTCTTCAGCGTGTGGGAAAAAAATTTATCATATGATGCATCCTCCTGCTTTTTTATCTTTGTCAGGCCTTCCACTGTTTCCGCGACTTCCGCGCCGAACATTTCGGTAATTTCCGTACCGCTTCTGTTCCCGTCTTCGATCACATCGTGGAGGATGCAGCTGTCAATCGAGATTTTATCGACCATGCCGTTTTCCGCTGAGATCAAAGCCACATTCATTGGGTGGAGTATAAAGGGTTCGCCGGATAACCGTTTTTGCCCATCATGAGCGGATGAAGCATACTCGGCAGTCCGGCCGACGTCCGCGTATATCTCGGCGTATGTCCTGTTGCTTTGAACAGGATTCCGCGCCTCCTGCTCGGCAATGTTCAGAGCAATTTTATCGATTAATCTCGCCAGTGAAGCTATTTGATCATCCATACAATCTTAGACGGCTTTTTTAGCATAGCAAATCTTTGGAAATCATGTTATTTTCAGCCGACGCATTTTTTGAGAATAGACTCCGCCGATTCGAGCACCCCCTGATGAGAGTGAACAATAATGTTTCCCTTAGGAGTCTTCCTTATGCAAATGGTGTAGGGTACTCGCGGGTTTCCGAGCATATTATGTACGGCAAAATCGTAATCGGTCAAAACCGGGTAAAGGACATTATGTTGTGTTTTATAGCTCTCCGCCTCTGTTTTGGTATTTCCGATAGCGATGCCAAACACTTTCGTATCACCTTTTATTGCCGCGCCCTTCTTTTCGACTGCCTTAAACACGCCGTTAAGCATCGGCACATTCCGCGGGCAACTGACGCAGTAAGTATTGAATATCTCAACGACAAACAACGACCCCTGCATGTTGTTTATGGAAAAGTTCTTTCGCAGCGGTATTCCGAGGTATGCCATCGTCTCGGCGGATATCGCGTCTTTAAATACTATCTCAGGCAGAGGAGCGCTTTTTGACAGCATGTTGCCATTGGATTGGAGATGTTCGGCAGGCAACAAAAGGATGGAGAGCAAAGCGAGGAGGATTGTATAAACATTCTTATTTAAGCTTCTCAAGTTCCTTCACCAATATCTCCAGGGGAGGTCTCTTATTGATATCGTGGATATCTATATAGCGGATGATTCCCCTTTTGTCGACTATGAAAAGGGCTCTTTCGGAAACCCCGTCTGACCGTAGTACGCCATATTTTTTTGAGACGGCTCCGTGCGGGTAAAAATCCGACAGAACCGGAAACCAGAGGCCGCCCATTTCTTGCGTCCATGCATACAATGTGGGTATATTGTCAACGGATACGCCAAGAAGAGTCGCATTGTATATTTCGAAAATACTTTTCGCTATGTTGTATCCCGGCCACTGGTCGGAACAAACCGGCGTCCAGGCTGCCGGAACAAAAGAAATAACGACATTCTTTTCCCCGTGGTACTGACGAAGGCTGATCTTTTCACCCGACAGAGACAGCAGGCTGAAATCGGGCGCCTTCATTCCGACTTTGAGGACTGTTTTGCTGTCTTTGGGCTTCATAGCGCCCGGCTCGTAAATCAATCCTTTAAACTGCTCCGAAGCGGCAAGCGCCTTTGTTGTCACGAAAATGATACAGACCGCAAGTAAAAAGGCGGTCTGTATCTTATTGATAATCATATCTATCTCTCCTTTTGTTTAATTTCAGCTTCATCGAGAATGAAATCCAGGAACTGAGCGGCATCGTTGATAGTGCCGACTCTGGAATAAATGATCCTGTTCGATCCGTCGGCGTTTATTCTCAATACAAAAAAATAAGGCGTTCTGACTTCGCCAATTTTCTTGTGAACCAAAAAAGACTGATCGTCAAAAAGCGGAAAGGGGACACTGTATTGGTTTCTGAAAATATTGATTTCAAAAGGTGTGTTGCCGGCTCCGATGCCGATCATTTTGATCTTATCTCTCAGAGCGGGGTTCTTTTCGATTGCACGGTATAGATCGTTTACGATCGGCGCCTCCTTCTGGCAGTATGGGCAGTACATGCTCAATATCTCGATGATAAGAAGTTCAGCCTTAATGTCGGATAATTTAAACGGCTCGTTATCGGATAATCCAAGATACGCCCTTTCAGATTCTTTTTCTGGCATAGAAAGCTTAATAACCGGAAACGCCTCGCCTTTGGCGGGTGTAATGTTCACCGTGTGCCCGGCAAAAACCGGATAATACACAAAAATCATCACAAACAGGAAAAATAACGCTTTTTTTAGCATATCGACCTCCCCTGAAAAGAAAAACATTTTATTTTTATTGTCGTGCAGATATTACGCTATGTCAAGAAAATAATTTCCTCTTATAGTGCAATTGAATTTATCGTTTATGTTAGGTATCCTAATAGGCAAAATCACCTTCGGGAGGGTCCGAAATGGCTAAAATATTTCACAAAAAACACGTTTACTTTTTCGGGAACGGCAAGGCTGACGGAAAAGGAGACATGAAAGACCTGCTTGGCGGCAAAGGCGCCGGACTTGCAGAAATGACTAATCTCAAAGTTCCCGTCCCCGCCGGGTTTACCATAACAACTGAGGCATGTAATGAATATTTCAAGGCGGGCAAAAAATATCCTCCTGGAATGTGGGAACAGGTTATAGAAAATCTTAAGAAAGTCGAAAAAGCGATGGGAATGAAATTCGGCGACCATGTTAATCCGCTCCTGCTCTCAGTCCGTTCAGGAGCCAAATTCTCAATGCCCGGCATGATGGATACAGTACTGAACCTCGGGCTGAATGAAACGACTATCAAGGCTTTGATTCGCAAAACAGGCAATGAACGTTTTGTATATGATGCCTACAGAAGGCTTATTACCATGTTCGGCAGCATCGTAATGGGCGTTGACAGACAGAAATTCGAAAAGGCTCTTGAGGAAATTAAGGAGAAGCGGAGGGTGCATCTCGATACGGAGTTAACTTCTGATGATCTGAAATCTCTTGTTGAAGAATTCAAGCTGACATACAGAAAGAACACCGGCGAAGATTTTCCTTCAGAACCAATAGAACAGCTTCGCAAGGCCATCAATGCGGTATTCGGCTCATGGTTTGGGGATAGAGCAGTAAAGTACAGAAAATTGAACGAGATTCCCGATACTCTGGGAACAGCATGCAACATCCAGTCAATGGTATTTGGAAATCTGGGGGACAATTCCGGAACGGGAGTCGGTTTTACCCGCGATCCATCCACGGGAGAAAAGAAATTCTTTGCAGAGTGCCTCATTAATGCGCAGGGTGAGGATGTTGTCGCCGGAATCAGGACACCGCTGCGGATTGAAGAACTGAGGAAGCGTCTGCCGAAGGCATACAGGGAGCTATCCGCTATTTACAAAAAACTCGAAAGGCATTACAGGGACATGCTGGACATTGAATTCACCGTGCAGGAGGGCAAGCTTTTCATGCTACAGACCAGGGTGGGGAAGAGAACTGCTGCCGCTGCCCTGAAGATCGCTATTGATATGGTACGGGAAAAGCTCATAGACAAAAAAACGGCGATATTAAGGATTGATCCTCAGCAACTCGATCAGCTTCTTCATCCGATGATAGACCCAAAATCGCCTGTTAAAGTTGTTGCGAAAGGTCTTCCTGCATCGCCGGGCGCCGCGGTGGGGAAAGTCATCTTTACGGCAGACGATGCCGAAAAGGCGGCGGAGAGAGGGGAAAAGGTTATCCTTGTCAGGGCAGAGACCTCACCGGAAGATATCGGAGGAATGAATGCAGCTCAGGGGATCCTTACAGCGCGGGGTGGCATGACATCGCACGCTGCTGTTGTCGCCCGGGGTATGGGTAAATGCTGTGTCGCGGGCTGCGGCTCAATCAATATCAACGCAGAGCAGAAGTTTTTTACCGTAAACAATACTATTGTCAATGAATGGGACTACATAACCCTCAATGGAACGACTGGCGAGGTCATGCTTGGGCAGGTTCCGCTTGTCACCCCCGAACTGACAGGTGAGTTCGGGACTTTCATGAAATGGGTTGATGAATACAGGAAACTCGGCGTGAGAACGAATGCGGACACCTCCCATGATGCAGGAGTTGCGAGGAAGTTTGGCGCCGAAGGTATAGGCCTTTGCAGGACGGAGCATATGTTTTTTGCACCCGAGAGGATCAGTGCTGTCCGTGAAATGATTCTGGCAGACGACACAGAGGGGAGAAAGAGGGCGCTGGTCAAGCTTCTTCCCATGCAAAAGGGCGACTTCATTGATATATTTAAGGTCATGAAAGGATTGCCAGTGACCATTCGTCTGCTGGATCCGCCATTGCACGAATTTCTTCCACACACCGAGGATGATATCCGGGCTCTTGCTGCCTCAATGGAAGTTCCTGTGGAAAAGTTGAAGGCTCGCAACAGGACTTTGCAGGAGTTTAATCCGATGCTCGGGCACAGAGGCTGCAGGCTGGGGATTACGTATCCGGAGATTTACGAGATGCAGGTTAGGGCAATCATAGAGGCCGTCTGTGAGCTCTCGAAGCAGAGGATAAGGGTTATCCCGGAAATTATGATTCCGCTTGTCGGTCATGTTAGCGAACTCCAGATAATAAGATCGCTCACCGTATCTGTTGCAGAAGAAGTCCAGAAATACTACAGAACAAAAATTATCTACACAGTTGGAACAATGATAGAGCTGCCGCGTGCTGCGATTACCGCCGATGAAATTGCTTCATATGCAGATTTCTATTCTTTCGGAACCAACGACCTGACTCAAACGGCTTTCGGGCTGTCAAGGGATGATGCGGGAAGGTTTCTGCCATACTATGTTGAAAAGGGCATTCTTGAAAATGACCCCTTTATCTCGCTTGACCTGAAGGGAGTGGGACTCCTGATGGAGATTGCGGTCGAAAAGGGAAGAAGAACGAAAAAGAACCTCAAAATGGGCATATGCGGCGAGCATGGCGGTGATCCGAAATCTGTAGAATTTTGCCATAAGATAGGACTTGACTACGTAAGTTGTTCCCCTTACAGGGTTCCAATCGCCAGGCTGGCTGCTGCGCAGGCAGTTCTCAAGGCAAAAACAAAAAAAGACCTGGCAAAATCAACGGTATAGATAAGCATTATATATCCCTGAACTATAATAGACGCGTCAAATAATTACGGTTATATTAATCCCAGATCCGGCGATGAGCTTTTTAATTGCTCAATGAAAGCGCCATTATCTTGATCACTTGCGTCCGGGGGGACCGCTCGGGTTGATATCC
>CAZKLK010000035.1:0-13604 GCA_964553535.1 uncultured Nitrospiraceae bacterium | reverse complement strand
TCTTTATAAGAATCTTCTCAAAAATTGCGTTATATGTAAGTGCGTGATACCTTTTTCTCCACCTTCGATCATCTTGTCCATAGAGACTACGAATTTCGGGTAATTATCCCGGATTTGAAGCAAATTTCCAAACTCTCTGGCGTGCGCCTTTTCATCAGGAATAAAATATGCTACCTGCACATAGAGCCTCTCCTCTCGTTTTTCGCAGACAAAATCGATCTCCTTTGAGCCCAACTGTCCAACCGTGACTTTATAACCCGATGCACGAAGGTGCATATATACGATATTCTCAAGCATTTTATTGATGTCCGAAGGCCTGTAGCCGACAAGGGCATGCCTTAGCCCGCTATCCTCGAAATAATATTTTTCATTGATCTCAAAAATGCGGTTGCCGCCTATCTCGGATCGGCGTACCTTAAAGATTAGAAAGGCATTGGACAAAAAGGAAAGATAGTTTAGAACGACGTTGGGTGAAATGTTGGTCTTTTGCGACTTCAGAAAATCGCTGATCTTTTTTGCAGAAACCAAGCTTCCAGTATTGTCGGCTATATACTCGACAAGCCTCTCAAGAAATGCAATGCTCCTGATGTTGTACCGCGCAACCACATCTTTAAAGAGTATCGTATTGTTGATGCTTCTCAGATAATCGTAGACAACCATATCATTCAGATCAAGATTGACTAGATAGGGAAGCCCGCCATATTTCATGTATTGCAAAAAAGAGTCTTCGTTATTGTCGAGTTTGTGGAATAAAAGAAACTCCGGATAGGAGAGACTGTATACATCTATTTCCACGTATCTGCCGGACAGATTTGTGGCAAGTTCACCGGAAAGGAGATTGGCGTTGTTTCCACTGCAGTAAATATCATATCTGCCGCTTGCCTGAAGATCCCTCAGCGCTTTTTCAAACTGAGATATGTCCTGAATTTCGTCAATCAAGAGAGCGGTTGTTTTTTGTTTCTTTGTCCTCTTCTTTATATAACTCAGCAGGTCGTGATAATCTTTGATCGACTCGAATTCATGCAACTCCTTGTTGACATAGAGAATTGCATCCCTTTTCGTTCCCTGCCTGATCAGCTCATCCATTATCTGGAACAATAGATAACTCTTCCCGACTCTTCGCTGCCCGACAAGGACTTTGATGATGTCCTTATTCATGAAAGGCAGTATCCGGTCGAGATAATAGGAACGTTTAATATACTTTTGAATCATAAATAAAACATTTCCATATTTATAAGGATGTTTTAAGTATACATAAAACATCGTAGAGATGAAAAAAGAAAAGAGGAATCGAATCCAGGACGCTAAAGAAGATATCAATACCGGAGCTATTGAGCCTGGTGTTGATTTTGTGATTATTATTTTGAATTAAGAGGTTGAGGAATACACATCCTTAGAAACAGTCACAATCAGTCACGAGAAGACTAACAAAAAGTATTTGAAAATAAAGGGAAATGGTACCCCCTGCAGGAATCGAACCTGCGGCACCAGGTTTAGGAAACCTGTGCTCTATCCTACTGATCTAAGGGGGCACACTTTAAAATCAATGACTTATAGAAGCAGCTAACTGGCCTGAATCATTCTGGTGTCCAAATAGTGTCCATAATATATCCAGCTTACCTACCGCATCTTGCAGATGAGCCTTGGAAAGATGCGAGTAACGCATAGTCATTTTGATCTCCTTATGGCCCATGAGCTGGTGGACAGTCCGGATATCAGAACCGTTCATGACCAGGTGTGAGGCAAAGGTATGCCGGAGGTGATGGAACCGGAAATCCTTGACCTTGGCAAGCGACAGCGCACTTTCAAAACTCTTCCTGACATTGCCGTATGGGACACCCTTGTTGTTGCAAAAGACATAGTCGCTCTCGATATGTTGAGGCACTTTCTTTAATTCCTGATAGATAGTTTCATTCATGGGCATAGTGCGAATATCGTTAGTCTTGGTGCAGTGAACCCTGATTTTGCGTTCATTGAAATTGATATTCTTCCAGCGGAGATAACGGCCAGCACCTCGCGGAAGAGAGTCTGTGGCTTTAAGAAGTCTTTCGATCTCTTCCATATCAAGATACCTGATCCGGCCCGGCGGCTCTTTGAGGAGCTTCACCTCCGGTAAAACCGTAGCCCTTTAATATCTCATGGACCTGCATGGCCTGTAAAAAAGGATACTGCCGGTACCATTCATGAATCAGCCTTTCGTAGGGCCTGATAATACTATCCGGCACTTTCCTCGCGAGATTACCCGTGCATAATGGCTTCCAGAAAAAAAGAAGGGCTTGCATCTCTGCAAACCCCTGATATTCCTTGGTGGCGGGGAGAGGATTTGAACCTCTGACCTTCGGGTTATGAGCCCGACGAGCTACCAGGCTGCTCCACCCCGCGATAGTTCTTAACAATACCTTATCGAGGTTTTCTTTGTCAAACTTGCCACTTCCCCATATGGTATGATAATTAGCGAAAAGGAGCCGCTATGAATTTTTTTGCGCAGTTGAGATGGCAGGATTTAATTGATATCTCCCTTATGTCAATCATTATTTATCGACTGCTTCTCATGATCAAAGGGACGAAGGCGGCGCGCATGATCATAGGGCTGGGACTCCTGCTGTTCATTTCACTGCTCACGAGGTATTTCGGTCTTTATACGGTCGACTGGCTGATACAGAGTTTCTGGACCCATATTGTCATCGCGAGTATTATCCTCTTCCAGCCTGAGATCAGGCGGGCTCTTGCCCAGATGGGAGAGACAAAGTTCTTCAGACAACTGAAGTCTGCCGAAGAACTCAAGTCGCTTGAAGAGATTATCAGGGCTTCGGTGGCTCTTGCCAACAGAAAAATCGGCGCTATCATCGCGATTGAGCGTGAGACGAGTCTTGAGGATTTTGTAGAAATCGGTACACCGCTGGACGCCAAGGTCTCCAAGGAGGTGCTTCTCAGCATATTCCATCCTACATCGCCTATCCACGATGGCGCTGTTGTCATCAGGGGGAACAGAATTGTTGCGGCGGGATGTTTTCTGCCGATAACCATGGGGCCTGAAATTAGCAAGTCTTTTGGTACGAGGCACCGCGCCGGTTTGGGACTCTCGGAGGAGACTGATTCCGTCGTCCTCATAGTATCGGAAGAGACGGGGAGCATATCTTTGGCGAAGAAGGGCCGGTTTCAGAGCAACCTCGACATGGGAACGCTCAGGGATATCCTTACCGACCTTTTCACTGCTGGGGAAAAGAGATGAAGAACATAATTCTCGAAAACCGTGGACTGAAAATTACTGCTGTAATACTGTCAATTGTCTTATGGATGTTTGTTGCCTCACGCGGGCAGTCAGAGATATCTCTCGATGTGCCGGTAGAGTTTTCAGAGATTCCGGATGGAATCGAAATTGTCAGTCAGAGCACGAAGGTCATTAGCCTGAAAGTCCGGGGACAAGAAGGGTTGTTGAAAAACATTAGACCGGCGGACGTGGCGGTTTCCATTGATCTCAGCAAGGCAAAGCCGGGAGAGAGCACGTATTATATAACCAGGGAGGAAATACTGCTGCCCAGGTCCATTAATGTCACAAATATCAACCCTTCCAGCGTCAGGTTGCTTACTGAAGAAACTTCAAAAAAAACAGTGCGGGTCATTCCTGTTATAACGGGTGACCCTGAGAAGGGATATTCCGTGAAATCCGTCTCTGTTACGCCGACAAGGATTGAAATAGAGGGTATAAGACGCGAGATAGCAAGAGTCAGCGCTTTAAAGACGGATACGCTCGATGTAACGGACATGAACGAGACTTTTGCCCAGGAATTGAAGCTGGATTTGGCTTCACGAAACGTGCGGTCAAAAATCTCCACAGTCAACGTTCATGTCGTTATCGAGCCCAGGAGCATAAAATAATAACATCATCAAGGCGGTAGAGGAGCCGGACCAATGAAACTTTTCGGGACCGACGGAATTCGGGGAATGGTGAACGACGAACCAATGACACCCGAAATTGTATTGCGTGCCGGGATGGCGATCGCATATCTTCTCAGTGAGACACATGGCCGGAACATGATTTTGATCGGAAAGGACACGAGGCTTTCCGGCTATATGATCGAGAGCGCGCTTACGTCCGGCATATGTTCTATGGGAATGAATGTGACACTCGTGGGACCTATCCCAACCCCGGGAGTTGCTTTCCTGACAAGAACATTGCGATTGGACGCGGGCATTGTCATATCGGCGTCGCATAATCCATTTGAGGACAATGGAATCAAGTTTTTTTCATCGAAAGGCTTCAAATTGCCTGATGAGATTGAAATGAGGATCGAAAGCCTGGTGCAGGATGAAAAACTTCCGCTGCACAGGAAAAAAGGGCCGGATATCGGCAGGGCATACCGTCTTGATGACGCCACCGGGCGGTATATTGAATATATCAAATCGACTATCCCGAGGGGGATAACGCTGGAAGGCATGAAGATTGTTGTCGACAGTGCCAATGGAGCCGCATACAAGACGACCCAGTGGCTCTTCAGGGAATTGGGCGCCGAGGTCATATCGATCAATCATTCCCCGAACGGAATGAATATCAACCAAAATTCCGGCTCATTGCACACAGGATTATTGCGGAGAACCGTCAGAGAGCACGCAGCTCATATCGGAGTCGCGCACGACGGAGATGCCGACCGGGCTGTCTTCTGCGATGAACGGGGCGATATTGTGGACGGCGATAAGGTTATGGGCATGTGGGCCGTAGAAATGAAACGGAACGGTCATCTGAAAAAGAACACGGTAGTCTCAACAGTGATGAGCAACATCGGGCTGGAAAGGTTCCTTGAGAGGGAGAACATCAAGCTGATCAGGACACAGGTGGGTGACCGGTACGTAGTCGAAAAAATGCTCGGCGGCGGCTATAATTTTGGCGGTGAGCAGTCCGGCCATATTGTTTTTCTCGACTATAATACGACCGGTGACGGACCGCTGACCGCGCTGCAGGTCCTGTATCTCATGAAGAAAAATGACGCCATGCTGTCGAAACTGTCGCAGCAGATTGCCCTGTATCCTCAGGTATTGACTAATGTGAGAGTGAAACAGAAACGGGATATCGGTCAGATTCCGGAAATCTTGAAGGTTGTCAGGCACGCGGAACGGAGACTCGCGGGCAAGGGTCGTGTGCTCGTCAGGGCGTCCGGGACCGAGCCGAAAATCAGGGTGATGATAGAAGGGGAAAACCTTCAGTTGATTGAAAATCTTTCGCAGGAAATTGCTGAGGTTGTTCGAAAAGAAATGACCTGATGCATTTTATCCTATCATTTCTTGCCGGCATAATCTTTTATCATTCTTTCCAGTATTTTCCATACATAACTGTCGCTTTTGGCGTTCTCATTTCAGCGCTTTTTTTTATATATAGGAAACCACTCCCGGTTCTCGCACTGATATTGGCTTTAGCGTACGCCTTTCTCCGGTGCCAGCCTGTGCCTGACATTCCATTCATAAGTCAGACAACGGTAATAAGGTGCGCCTTTGAGACGCCGCCCGTGACGACGGAGAGTGGATTTATCCGGCAGAATGCACTGATAGAATCTGCAAGGATTGAAACAACAGGCGATGATATCCCTGAACTCATCGGCCGTGAAGTGGGCATTCTGTCGGACAGGACTTTTGAGCCGGGGAAGAATTATGAACTTTCTGTTAAATTCCTGAAAACCAAAAAGCGTTTCAATCCGGGTTTTCCTGCCGCCCAAACCCTTTATGCTCATCTGTCCGAAGTTCACAATGAGTTTGCAGGGACCCCGCCGCTAAAGGCGAAGCTGACGGAATGGCGTTTCAGGATTCATGAATTCATTATGGAAGAGTTTCAGAAGGATTCCGGAGCCTTAATAGCATCAATCACAATCGGGGAGCGGAGCGCCCTCAGCGAAAGGATGAGAAACGCTTTCAATACGGCGGGACTCGCTCATATCCTCTCTATCTCCGGAACCCACTTCGGACTTTTCTCGCTGTTTCTCTTCGGGATATTCCGGCTGTTTATGAAAGTGCTGCCCTATGCGCTGCTGCAGCGGCTAACTCTGTACCTTACGCCTGCACAGGCTGCCGCCATCCTCAGTTTTCCTTTTATGGTCGCATACCTTGGCCTGTCAGGAGCCAGTATCCCCGCGGTCAGGTCCTTCATAATGATCACTCTATTTCTTTTCGCCCTGATCATCGGAAGGAAAGGATTCTGGCTGAATTCACTGGTGTTTGCCGCGTTTATCATTGTGCTCCTCGATCCGGAATCGATTTTGAGCCTGTCGTTTCAACTCTCTTTTCTTGCAGTGTTGTTTATTGGTTTTATTATAGGGAACGCGGATAAGCGTCAGGAAAAAGGTCTTGTGGTAGCCGGGTATTTCAAGAATTTGACGCTGCTGACACTTGCGGCCTCCGTTGGAACGGCGCCCCTTGTCGCATATTACTTTCATTATTTTTCGGTGGTTTCGCCGGTTTCAAACATTCTTATTACGCCGATCATCGGATTTATCCTTATACCGCTGTCTGTCATACCGGCTTTTGTTTTTCTCATAACCGGGCATTACCCCTTTTTGCCTCTTGTGTCCGCGGTTGCCGAAACCGGTGTCGCAGCAGTTCAAAAATTATCCGAAGTCCCTTATGCCGATATAAAAATCCAGGCATTCCCTCCCGTCATTATCCTGCTGTTTTATGCCGGTTTTGCCGTCTATTTTTCCATGAGGCATAAAAAACGTCTTTTGCTCTTGCCGATCATCCCGGTCGTATTCTTCAGCTTTTTTTCAATGGGTGACGGAGAAAGGATGACTGTCACGTTCCTCGACGTCGGCCAGGGAGACGCGGCGGTTGTCGAATTGCCCGACGGGAAAACACTTGTGGTCGATACAGGCAGGACGGGCAGGGAGGTTGCATCTTTCCTGCGGTATCGCGGGAAAAGGCATATTGATGCCCTTGCTCTCTCGCATGTCCACCCGGACCATACGGGAGGTATGAATTATTTGAGAGAGAGGTTTTTCATTGGCGGAGTCTGGCATGGAGGCAACATTATATTGCCGGATGCCCTGCAGTTTCCCGAGCGCCGGGTGTTAGGACGGGGGGATATGATTGAAGGAGAAGGATATGAAATTTCTGTCCTTCATCCTTACCCTGAATTCTATACTGCACGGGGAAATGTGCATGTGGGAGAGAACAATGATTCACTTGTTCTGAGAATTGCTGACAGACATGGCGCGGTCCTTTTTACGGGAGACATCGAGGAAGAGGCGGCAGAGGATTTGGTGCATGTGGGGAAATGGCTGGCGAGCGATGTCATAAAAGTCCCCCATCATGGCGGGAGATCATCGGCGCACAGGCCGTTCCTTGATGCCGTTAATCCTGAGATCGCGGTGATCAGCGCAGAACGCGACAACAGGTTCGGGCATCCACATGAGGAGATGCTTGAGGCGCTGTCGGGCAGGAAAGTTATGAGAACCGATATCGACGGCGCCATTAGGATCAAAAGCACTGCCCGTGGATTCGACATCGTTACATGCGGCGATTTTCAGCTCGAGAAGGCGCGCGGCATAGATGGCGAAGCGAGAAACGTGAAGAGGTTGTTTCAGCGGTGGTAGGGGTTATTTTATAATGGAATATAGCGGCATCACAGTGGTTTTGAAGGCTATGGAGGGGTAACGCGACGGTGAAACAACTCAGGAAACTGCTTTTTGCGGCAGGAGGCATGATATGTCCTGTCATCTTCTTCGGGACGTCCGGATCGTGATCGTTGAGGGATGGAGTTTTTGGGGTTCCTTGTACATGACGGTCATTACGCTTGCAACTCTCGGATACCGGGAGGTTCACGAGATGTCGCTTGCCGGACAGGGCTTTACCGTTGTCCTGCATTGCGGTCGGAGAGGCCTCAAAGCTAAAAATTCCGGATGGCATGGCGAAATTGACTTAATGTAAATTGACTCATTATACTTAGAATTTGCGTTATGGAAGAAATCAACGAACTTATAGAGCAGCGGATCAAGAAGCTGAACGAATTGCGTGATGGTGGCATTGAACCGTTTGGGAGTTCCTATCCCGCTGAAGACCACGCATCTGATCTGCATGAGAAATGCAATGCCCTGACCAAAGAGGCCCTTGAATCAACCCCGCTTGCCTGTTCTCTTGCGGGACGTATCATCACCATGCGGGATTTCGGAAAGGCGGCGTTTGCCCATATCCAGGATGAAACGGGAAGAATGCAGATTTATTTCAAGAAGGATGCGCTTGGCGATCAATTCTCCCTGCTCAAGAAACTCGATATCGGGGACATTATCGGGTTGACGGGAAAGCTGTTCCGGACGAAGACGAATGAGCTGACGGTCGAGGTTGAGGATTTCACTGTTCTGACGAAATCACTCAGGCCGCTTCCGGAGAAATGGCACGGCTTGAAAGACATTGAAACCCGTTACCGGCAGCGCTATGTGGATCTGATAGTTAATCCGGAGGTTCGTAAGGTATTTGTTCAGAAGAGCTTGATTATTAAAGCAATCAGGGATTTTCTTGAATCTCAGGGGTTCATCGAGGTTGAGACCCCGATGATGCAGCCTTTGCCGGGAGGGGCAACCGCCAGACCATTTAAGACTCGTCATAATGCTCTCGGGGTCGATCTGTTCCTGAGGATTGCGCCGGAGTTGTATTTGAAAAGGCTGTTAGTCGGGGGTTATGAGCGGGTGTATGAACTTAACAGAAATTTCCGCAATGAAGGCATATCGACAAAACATAATCCTGAATTTACGATGCTGGAATTTTATATAGCATATCGGGATTACAATTTTTTAATGTCGTTCACGGAAGAACTTATAGCTTCTATCGCGCAGAAAACTCTCGGATCACTTCATGTGCCCTATGAGGATCATATTATCGATCTCACTCCGCCATGGCCTCGAATCCCGATGCTTGATGCGTTGGCGCAGAGGGGGATGCCAGGGGAAATACTGCATGATGCAGAGAAGGCGGCCCTCTGGGCAAGAGATAACGGGGTTGACGTTGAAAAGGGGTCAACCCTTGGAAAAATTCTGGACGAGGTCTTCAAGGAAAAAGTCGAGCCTGAACTAATTCAGCCTGCTTTTATTATAGACCACCCCGTCGAGCTTTCACCGCTTGCAAAGCGGAAGTCCGGCAACCCCGATCTAGTTGAGCGGTTTGAGCTTTTTATTACATCCCGTGAAATCGCCAACGCTTTCTCCGAGCTTACTGATCCAATGGATCAGAGACAGAGGTTCCGCACTCAGGCCGAAGCGAAGGCGCAGGGCGACGAGGAAGCTCACAGCATGGATGAAGACTTCATCAGGGCGCTCGAATACGGGATGCCTCCCGCTGCGGGAGAGGGCATCGGCATCGACAGGCTCGTCATGTTGCTGACAAACTCGTCATCCATCAGGGATGTCATATTGTTCCCTCAGCTGAAGCCTGAGGTTTAGATGAATCTTCCCTACCAGGCATTCATAGCCCTCAGGTATCTGAGGACCAAGAAGAAACATCGCGGGATATCAGTCAATACGCTTATCTCCGCCGGAGGAGTTGCTGTCGGCGTCATGGCTCTCCTTGTTGTACTCTCTGTAATGAGCGGTTTTCATGAGGACCTTCAAAAGAAGATACTTGGCGTGAATGCGCATGTCATTGTGCTCAGTTATCGCGGTGCCATACCGGAGTACCGGGATGTGGTGAAGAAGATGCGGGATGATAAGGATGTGCTTTCATCTGCTCCATTTGTATTGGGGCAGGTTATGGTGTCGTCGGGCAAAAGGGCTCAGGGCGTATTTCTGAGAGGAGTTGAACCCGCAGATGAATTTAAAACGACGGAGATCGGGATGTTCATGAAAGAAGGGAGAGTCGATGACCTGATTTCAAAAGACGGTGTCCCCGGGATTATTATCGGGAGGGAACTGTCCCACAGTATCGGCGTATTAAAAGGCGATACTGTGAACATTCTTTCTCCAGTCGGCAAGATAGGGCCGCTTGGCATGCTGCCGAAAGTGAAACAGTTCAGAGTTGCGGGAATCTTTGAGGTGGGGATGTTTGAGTATGATTCCAACCTGGCACTGACGGATCTGAAAGCTGCCCGGGAGTTTTTTGATATGGGCGATCAGGTTACAGGCGTTCAACTCAAGCTTGACGATATCTATAAGGCGGCAGCCGTCAGGGAGAGAGTTCAGAATGCGCTGGGATTCCCTCTCTATGCCAGGGATTGGATGCAGATGAACCGGAATCTTTTCGCGGCGCTGAAATTGGAGAAGTTTGCCATGTTTATTATCCTTATCCTGATTATTCTTGTCGCGTCATTCAATATAATCAGCACACTGATCATGAATGTTATTGAAAAGAAGCGGGAAATAGCGATTCTCAAGGCAATGGGAGCGACTGACAGGGCGGTTATGCATATCTTCATGATGCAGGGTCTGGTCATCGGAATTGCAGGCACAATAATCGGGGTTGCAAGCGGATATCTCCTGTGTTATGTTTTAAATACCTATCAGATAATCAAACTCCCGGCTGACGTTTATTATCTAAGCCATTTGCCCGTTAAAACCAAATTGTTTGATTTCCTTGTTGTTTCAGTTTCGGCGATTGGGATCAGCTTTCTCGCCACAATATATCCCGCCTGGCAGGCGGCACGAATCAATCCTGTTGAACCATTACGGTATGAGTAAAAAATAATTGCGTGAGGATGCATGATTAAAATGATATTCAAAATTATAGGGCTGATCATATTATCGCTAATTGTTTTTCTTGTGCTTTCTATATGGATGGGGGGTGATCCATTCCGCTGGCTCGGCATTAAGTCGGAGCAGGCAGGGGAAATTGTCAGGGAGAAAAGCGAGGATGTCGCGAGGGAAGCGGACAGAATAAAAGAGACTATTGATTCAGCGAGGGATACGACCAAGAAAGTGACGGAAGGCGTGAGGAAAACGGAAGAAGCGATCAAGGAATTCACCGGATCGAAAAAGGATAAATGACAGAACATTCCATGGATACTCTCATCAAAGCTGAGGACATTAAGAAGTCTTTCGAGACCAAGGCTGGCGAACTCCAGGTATTAAAGGGGATTGATCTCGAGATCCGGCAGGGTGAAATGGTCGGTGTCATAGGTGCGTCCGGAGCGGGCAAGAGCACGTTGCTGCATATCCTTGGCGCTCTTGACAAGCCTTCGTCGGGGCGCGTGCTCTACGGGGATACCGATATATTTTCTATAGACAGAAACGCGCTCGCCGCGTTCAGAAACTCAACGATAGGATTTGTTTTCCAGTTTCATCATCTTCTTCCGGAATTTTCCGCCGTCGAAAATGTCATGATGCCCGGACTGATATCGGTGGGTCAATGGCGGCCGGGCGCAAAAAAAAAGGCGGGGCATGAACAGATCAGGGCCAGGGCGGAACAGCTTCTCGCGGAATTCGGTTTGTCTGAACGGAAAGGGCACAGACCGGGCGAACTTTCCGGAGGCGAGCAGCAGCGCGTGGCAGTCGCGCGGGCGTTGATACTTGATCCAAAAGTTGTGCTTGCAGACGAACCCAGCGGGAATCTTGATACACACACGGGAGCGGAACTATTCAACATTCTTGTCAACCTTAACCGGGAAAGAGGAATTACGTTTATCCTTGTCACGCATAATGAGGCTCTGTCAGGCCGATGTGACAGGGTTCTGGGGATGGAGGACGGACGGTTGATTAACCCGAAAAAAGCAGTTGACAGGCGGATATGATAAAGAAGCTCTCATGCGGCACTTTTGCAGGCGGCTGACTATCATGACAAGCGGGTGCGGGCGGCGGAATGGCAAATATGAGGGTTTTTATGCTGCGTGGCTTGTTGCGGGCCCCCTCAGACCTTGTTGCTCAGGGTATCAATGATGCGTTCGATTCTCGATTTCGGGGGGCCGCTGAATACCTTCCTGATCTGTTCGTCTGTGAAATGATCGCGCAGAAAAGAGATGATGTCGGTCCGTGGCTTCCAGCAGCCTATTATATTCCGGCATGGCAACCCTTCATTCAGCGAAGTGCAGTAGGAAAATTGCACAAGCATGCCCAGCTGATTGCAGTATATTGTCGTTTCCATGGGAACCTTTGCCCCGATACTTTTTTAGGCGGATCAAAGTTGAGTGAGAGGGAACGGAATGTGTCCCCTCCCCCGGATACTATGGTTTCGGGAACCTCTCCAAATCTTTAAGAAGGTTCCTTATTTCATCATCGGGAAGGACATAATCGTCGAGTTTGCCCGACAGATACGCATCGTAAGCCGCCAGATCAATGATGCCGTGTCCGCTCCAGTTCATAAGGATCACCTTTTCCTTGCCCTCTTCCTTTGCCTTCTTCGCCTCTTCAATAACGCAAGCGATTGCGTGGTTTGTTTCCGGAGCCGGGATGAATCCCTCGGTTCCGGCAAAAGTCACGCCCGCTGCAAACGTTTCGAGCTGGCCGTACGCCCTTGCCTCGATCAGATTATCCATAAGCAGTCTGCTGACAATCGGCGCCATGCCGTGATATCGTAACCCGCCCGCATGAATCGGCGCGGGCACGAATTTATGGCCGAGGGAATGCATTGCAAAGAGCGGAGTCGTTTCTGCGGTGTCTCCAAAATCATATACATACGGACCCTTTGTCATGGTCGGGCATGAAGCAGGTTCACATGCTATTATCCGGATTGATTTCCCGTGAATTTTGTCCCTTACAAAGGGCAGGGCGAGCCCGGCGAAGTTGCTGCCGCCCCCCGCGCAGCCGATAACAATGTCGGGATACTCCCCGATCATTTGAATCTGCTTATGGGCTTCGAGTCCGAGAATTGTCTGGTGCAGAAGAACATGACTCGCTACGCTGCCGATGGAATATTTGGAATCTTTTGAAGTTGCGCCGTCCTCAACCGCCTCACTGATTGCTATTCCTAAACTGCCCGGGTGTTCGGGGTTTTGCTCGAAGAACTTCCTGCCGGAATTAGTGTCCGGACTGGGGCTGGGAACGCATTTTGCCCCCCACGTTTCCATAAGCGTCCTGCGATACGGTTTCTGGTTAAAGCTTATTCTGACCATATATACTTTGCATTCGAGGCCGAACTGATTGCAGGCAAACGACAGTGCGCTGCCCCACTGGCCGGCTCCAGTTTCTGTTGCCAGCCGCTTGATTCCGGAAATCTTGTTAAAGTAAGCCTGAGCGATGGCCGTATTCGGTTTATGGCTTCCGGGAGGGCTTACTCCCTCATTTTTGAAGTATATATGAGCGGGCGTGCCGAGGAATTTTTCGAGGAAATGTGCTCGGTATAGCGGCGTCGGTCTCCAGATAAGATATTTTTCAAGAACTTCATCCGGTATGGTGATCCACCGTTCCGTGCTTACCTCCTGCTCGATGATATTCATGGGGAAAATCGCTTCGAGCATATCGGGAGTTATTGGTTTGCCGGTCCCCGGATTGAGCGGCGGCGGAACCGGATGCGGCATGTCGGCCTGGATATTATACCACTGTTTCGGAATCTCTCTTTCGTCCAGCAAAATCTGTCTTTTCACGTTTACCCCCTTGTCGTGATCAGAATTTAAGAACAGGACGTATTTTACTCGGAAACGATTATTTTTTAAAGCCTCTTCTGGGAACCTTGTGGATAGGAATTGTTCATTCTTTTATTTTTAT
>CAZKLK010000034.1:0-14163 GCA_964553535.1 uncultured Nitrospiraceae bacterium | reverse complement strand
AGTTCACTTTTAAAATATTCCTAACATCGCACGCGCATCAAGCAGGCCGGGCGAGCTAATCTTCGGACGCGTATTTAGAGGCCCTGCTGCGCGAAATCGGCTAACCTTCCAACCTTCATAAGAATTTTTGATGAGCTGATTCTACTCTTTACGCAAAAAATGCTCTATGTTATGATGCAGTCATCCGTAGGCGGTTATTAGGATGATTTTCTGATTCGTGTCTGTCCGTATACTAAAATTGGTTCTGCCCTGACTCTGTTGCCGGTGCATAACCTGCTGTCCCGCGTTTATGGAAAGACATTAGTTGTGACGTCATAACAATTTCAGAAGGGCGCTCCGGAAAGGTCCGGATCGCCCTTCATTGTCAGAAAGGACTGCTGCATATGCTGATTATTGGCGAAAAGCTTAGCATTATATCCAAAAGAGTCCGGGAAGCAATGATGAGGAGGGACAAAGGGCCTGTACAGGATATGGCGGTTACCCAATGGAAGTCAGGCGCCGGGATGATCGATGCCAATATTGGCCCCGCGGAGGAAGACGGGGAATCCCTCATGCAGTGGATGATTACAGCGATTCAGGAAGCAGTCCCCCTGCCGGTTTGCCTTGACACCACAAATTACCGGGCCATCGAGGCGGGGCTCGCAGTTCACAACAGCAAGTGGGGAAGGCCTCTTATCAATTCTACGTCGAATGATCCGGAAAGATTCCCTATGCTTGAACTGGCGGCAAAATATAATTCGCGGATCATCGGTCTCACAGTGGGTAAGGGCGGGCTTCCCGCCGATGCGGAAGAACGCGCTGGCATTGCCGCGGAGATTATGGCGAGGGCTTCCGAGTATGGCGTACCGCTGGAGGATCTCTATCTTGATCCGCTTGTTCTGCAGGTGGCGACTTCCCAGGACCATGCTTTGAAGGTTGTTCAGGCTATAAAAATGTTTCAGGAATTGAATGATCCTCCAATGAAGACGGTAGTCGGTCTGAGCAATATTTCCAATGGCTGTCCCAAGCTTGTTCGTCCGGTTCTGAATAATTGCTTTTTGTCGCTTCTGATCTATGAAGGTCTCTCCGCCGCGATAGCAGACCCGCAAGAAGTGGAGCAAACGGTGAAAACAATTGATGTAATACTGGGCAGGATGCTTTATGCCCATTCATATCTGGAAATGTGAGAAGAATGAGTTCAATGGGTCGAGGTGTCACAGGGATTCAGGCGCTGATATAATTATGCACCTGAAATCTTGAATCTTTTGGTATTCGGGAGGTTATATGCCGTTTCCGCCGGTAAAAGAGACGTATTCAGGCAGGGTATATTCAGTTTCTATCGGCAAGGATCAACATGAGTTGACATTCGGGGGCGAAAAGGCTTTTCCATTTCATGCCTTTGACGGATCGATTCCCAACAAACCGCTGATTGCATATGAAATACAGGATATCGTTCCGGATGATTGGCCGGAAGAGGTGCGGGATCAGTATAAGGATGTCATGCATGATCCGTGTTCCTGGGCCCGGTTCTGCCGCGATACTCTGAGCGCGCGGGCGGTTGCCCTGAGACTTGCGGGAACTCATCCCGACAGGGCGGATTTTTCGCCGGAATATGCAGCCAATGTTGTGCGGGAGGTTCTTTCATCAATTGATATGCCCTGCATAATATTTGGAAGCAATCATGCGGAAAAAGATGCGTCTGTGCTTGTGGCTGCATCCGAAGCTGCGAAGGACCGGAACTGCATCATCGGCAAGGCCCAGGAGTTAAATTATAAGACAGTTGCCGCCGCCGCCATGGCAAACAATCATAAACTCGTGGCAATGTCGGAGCTCGATATTAATCTTTCCAAGCAGCTGAACATCCTTATTACTCAAATGGGATTCGATAAGGAAAGGATAATCATTGACCCGATGTGCTCGGCTCTCGGGTACGGGATTGAATATACCTATTCCGTCATGGAGCGCATTCGCCTTGCCGCGCTTGCTCAGAATGACCCGACCATGCAGCAGCCCATGCTTGGTGATGTGGGAATGTATGTATGGAAGGTTAAAGAGACACAGGCGGCTGAGGTTGAAGTGCCGGGATGGGGAAACCTGAGAGAGCGGGGTATAGCATGGGAGGCCGTTACGGCGCTATCCATGCTTATGGCAGGCGCTGAAGTGCTCATCATGCGGCACCCGGACGCAGTGAGGGCAGTCGAAAAGGTGATAGAAGAATTGACGTGAAAGAGATCAGAAGTAGAAGGTTTCAAGGCATACTAATTGCTCGCACCTTTTTACACTGTGAGTTTAGGAGGTTGTGATGGCTTTGACGGGTGTTGAGATTTTCAAACTCCTTCCCAAGACAAACTGCAAGAAATGCGGGTTCCCGACTTGTCTCGCGTTTGCAATGAAACTCGCACAGAGGCAGACGTCCCTGGATTTGTGTCCTGATATTTCCGTGGAGTCTCGGCAGAAGCTTGGGGAAGCATCCGCGCCGCCGGTGCGTCCTGTCGTATTCGGCGCCGGTGAAGGCGCCGTGAAGATTGGCGATGAAACCGTGCTTTTCAGGCACGAAAAGCGGTTCGTGAACCCCTGCGCGTTCGCGCTTGAAATAAAGGATTCGTCTTCGGATACGGAAGTCAGACATAAAGCTGCGGAAGTCGTTCGCTCGGAAATCGAACGGGTGGGGCAGAAACTCAGAATAGACGCAATAGCCCTTGTGAATGATTCCGCTGACGAGCAGAGGTTTGTAAAAGCGGCGTCAATCATAGCGTCGGAGGCCCCGTCGGTGCCTGTGATATTGTCTACGACTAACCCTCGATTTGCCGAAATGTCTGTAAAGCTATTTGCGGACAAAAGACCGATACTGTATGGAATGAATTCAGATAACTGCGAGGCTATGGCTACAGTTGCGAAAAACTGGAATGCTATCCTTGGAGTGTCCGCGAAAGGGTTGGATGATCTGACTGATCTTACGGAAAGAGCAAAATCATTCGGCGTCGAGGATTTGGTGATAGACTCAGGCGCTCGCACGGCAGGTGAAATACTCGAACACAACACGCTGATCAGGAGAGCCGCCATTAAGAAGAATTTTAAACCGCTCGGGTATCCCGTAATAACATTTGCGCAGCGCGGCGACAGTCTTCTCGAAACTCTTATTGCTTCGGTAGGCGTGACAAAATACTCGTCAATCATAGTTTTGAGCAGCATGGAAAAATGGAAAAACCTCGCGCTGTTTACTCTCCGTCAAAATATTTACACTGATCCGCAGGTTCCCATGCAGGTTGAACAGAAGATCTACAAGATTGGTGAGCCGTCTCCCTCATCGCCGTTGTTTATCACAACAAATTTCTCATTAACCTTTTTCATAGTATCAGGTGAAATAGAGAACAGCAAAATGCCCGGATATCTTGCTGTAATGGACTGCGAAGGGCTCTCGGTTTTGACGGCATGGGCCGCGGGCAAATTTACCGCTTCGAAAATTGCCCAGTTTATTCAGGATAGCGGCGCAGCGAATCTGGTTAAGCACAGGGAGTTGATTATTCCCGGGTATGTGGCTATATTGAGCGGCGCAATAGAGGACAAACTTGAAGGCTGGAAGATTATCGTCGGACCGCGTGAAGCGAACGGAATACCTGCTTTCGTGAAATCAAGAGCAGCATGAATAAAAACAGTAGTCAGCATTCAGTAGACAGTAAACAGGTAAATATTAAAAAACTATCTCCTGTATACAGTATTCTGTCTACTGTCTACTTATTTTATAGGAGGTCGGGATGTCTAAGGTAATAGCCTCAGCAGCAATAAGAGGCGCACAAGTACTCCTTAAAAGAGCTGAAGGGATGCTTGAGAGGACTATTGCCGAGAAAGGTGAACTTTATAGTTTCGAATTCCCTGACACGGCATATTACCTTCCAATGTTTTATGCTCTGACAGGATTTCCTGTAAAGACGCTTTCGGATATGAGATACGCGTTAGGCATGGTCAAGGAGATGCTCCACCCGGAACCTGCGGAGAAAGTATGGACTCCGTATCTGGGAGAAGCCCTCGATTCCGGTATGGCAACTCTTTTCTCGGAAGAAATCATCATGGCCCTGCGCTATATAAACGGCCTTGAACCTGCAGTCGATCCCGGGACCGGATATAGATACAACGGTTTTATAACAGACACGATTCAGAGAAATCTGGGCATACAGCTTGTTGATGGAACAATGCCGGGTTTTGCCGCTATTATCGGCGCTGCGCCTGATGATGATACCGCAGTTAATATAATCAGAGAGCTTCAGGAAAAGAATATCCTGATTTTCTTGTCCGGCAATGTGAACGGAAACAGCGTGACCAAACAGCTTCTCAGAAGGGGAGTGGAACTGGGCTGGGATACGAGAATTGTACCTGTCGGACCCGGGACGGAGCATACCATTTATCCTCTGAACTGGTCGATCAGAGCCTCTCTTATTTACGGGGGCAGAAAGCCCGGAGATTTCAAAGGTCATCTGCAATATACGAAAGACAGAGTATTTGCCTTTGCAATCGTTTTGGGCGGGCTTGACGATATAAAGTGGTCGAATGGTGCAGGCGCCGTCACTATGGGGTATCCTGCGATATGCGATACCGATGTCCCTGTTATTCACCCGACAGGCGTATGTATCCATGAAGAGGTGGACAAGGAGTTCGACCATTCCAAAATTGTTCAGAGGGCGATCGAAGTGAGGGGGCTAAAGATTACCGTCGAGAAACCTCCTATTCCGGTGGCTTATGGTCCGGCATTTGAGGGCGAAAGAATCCGGAAGGAGGATATGTTTATTGAGTTCGGCGGAACCCGCACCCCGTCATTCGAATGGGTGCGGATGAGGGATATGCAGGAAGTTGAGGACGGCAGGGTTGAGATCATGGGAAGCAATTACCGGGAAAGATACGAGAATGGCGGCCAGATGCCGCTGGCGATTGTCATCGATGTCGCCGGGCGAAAGATGCAGAAAGATTTTGAGGGGGTTATAGAGCGCAAGATTCATCATAATATCAACGAAGCCCAGGGGATATGGCATATGGGTCAGCGGGATATCAACTGGATTCGAATTAGCAACAATGCAAAGAAAGAAGGGTTTACTTTGGAGCATCTCGGCATTCTGAACGCAACAATGACTCATTACAGGTTCAAATCAATTGTGGATAAAGTTCAGGTCACGATCTGCATCGATGAAGAGGATGTGGAAAAACTGCGGGATGATGCGAGGAAATCTTATCAGGAGCGTGATCGGAGGCTTGGAGGGCTTGTGGATGAAGCGGTGGATACCTTTTATTCGTGTCTTCTATGCCAGTCATTTGCTCCAAGTCACGTCTGTGTAATCAGTCCTGAAAGACTCGGGCTCTGCGGCGCTTACAACTGGCTTGACTGTAGGGCTGCGTTCGAGATAGATCCGACGGGCGGAAATCAACCTATCCCCAAGGGCAATCTGATAGATGCCAGATTCGGCAGGTATTCCGGCATTGATGAATATCTGAAAAAGGCGTCGGGCGGCGCAATCGAGACGCTGAATCTTTATACGATCATGGAAAACCCTATGACTTCCTGCGGATGTTTTGAATGCATTGTCGCTATCATACCGGAAGCGAACGGGGTCATGATCGTCAACCGCGGATATACGGGCATGACGCCGGCCGGGATGAAGTTTTCTACCCTTGCCGGAACGGTGGGCGGCGGCGCGCAAACGCCGGGATTTATGGGTGTCGGGCGGAACTTTATTGTAAGCAAGAAATTTCTTGCGGGCGACGGGGGAATCAGGCGCATTGTCTGGATGACAAAGAACCTGAAAGAAAGCTTGAGGGAGTCATTCGAAAACAGGGCGGCAGAAGAAGGAGTGCCCGGCCTTTTCAACAAGATAGCGGATGAAACTGTCTGCGAGGATTCTGAAAAACTTCTTGAGTTCCTTATGAGCGCCGGACATCCCGCGCTGGAAATGGAGCCGATGTTTTAAGAGAGATAAGTTGTTGACAGTCGCCTCTGCAAATCTTGAAGAATTGCGGAAGTAACATTGAACCGAATCCTGGATTTGGTTCGGAGGTTATATGGATAGGGTAATGAAGAGTGCAGATGACAGATCTGAAGAAATTCTCAAATGGAGCGAAGGTCAGCTCTTAGAAACATGTTTTGAGAGGGCCGCAAAGATAAAGGCCTGCCCGGTTGGTGAGGCGGGCGCATGCTGCAGGGTCTGCCATATGGGACCGTGCAGGTTTGTCGGGAAAAATGCTGAAGAGGATGTGCTTGGCGTGTGCGGAGCAACACTGGCGACCGTGGCTGCAAGGAATCTTGTCAGGATGATAGCGGCCGGGACTGCCGCGCATAGCGATCATGCGCGGGATATGATATTGACTTTGCTCGCTGCTGCAACGGGCGAGGCGAGTGATTTCAAAATTGCTGATGTTGGAAAGCTATTCCGTGTAGCGGGTTATTTGAATATCAAATATGTGGGGAGGCAGGTGCTTGATGTGGCGAAGGATGTTGCCCTGAAATTTTTGGAAGACTTCAGCAGGCAGAAGGGCGAACTGAATTACCTCGCAAGAGCGCCGAAAAAAAGGCAGGAAATATGGAGGAAGTGGGGTGTTGCCCCGCGTAATATTGATCGGGAGATTACGGAGGCTTTGCACAGGACGTCTATCGGCGTTGACCATGATCCGGACCACCTCTTATCACACGGCTTAAGAACGGCGCTTGCCGACGGGTGGGGCGGCTGTATGATTGCCACAGATATTTCCGATATCCTGTTTGGAACGCCGAAACCCATAAGGGCGCAGGCAAGCTTCGGCATATTCAGGGAAGATCATGTGAATCTCGTTGTTCATGGACATGAACCATCCCTTGCAGAGATGATCGTCGACGTGGCATCCGAATCCGAGATGATTGCGTATGCTGAAAAAAGTGGCGCCCGGGGAATAAATTTGGCCGGCATGTGCTGCACCGCAAATGAAGTGCTGATCAGGCATGGTATCCCGACCGCAGGCGGTTTTACCAATCAGGAACTCGCCGTCATGACGGGGATTATCGACGCATTTGTTGTTGACGTTCAGTGCATTATGCCGAGCATCGTTGAACTGTCAAAGAGATTTCACACAAAGATAATTACAACCTCTCAAAAGGCTATGATTCAGGGGGCTGTTCATGTGGAGTATGATGAGCGCAGGGCGAGGGATACAGCCCGGCGGATAGTCAAAATGGCAATTGACAATTTTCCCAACAGGGAAACGCGGGGAAGCTCTATATCTGATACCTTTCCAGTTATAGGAGGTTTTTCCCATGAGTACATCGAATACATGCAAGGAGGCAGATGGAGGGCATCGTTCAGACCGCTTAATGATGCGATTATATCCGGGAGAATAAGGGGTGTTGTCGGCCTGGCCGGGTGTGACAATCCAAGGGTTCCGGCCCAGGGGCTGCACCGGTTTCTGGCACAGGAACTAATACGCAAGGATGTGCTTGTTGTGTCTACGGGATGCGGCGCTGCCGCCTGCGGTACGGCCGGCTTTTTAACGCCGGAAAAGGCGCTTGATGATGCAGGACCGGGGTTGAGGGAGGTATGCGAAGCAATCGGGATGCCGCCCATTCTGCATCTTGGCGCCTGCGTCGATAATTCACGTATTCTAACGGTTTTGTCGGCCATGGCTGAAGAAGGCGGGCTTTCCGACGAGATCGGAGGCATGCCCGGAGTGGGCATTGCCCCTGAATGGATGTCCGAGAAGGCGGTCGCAATCGGATGTTATTTCGCGGCATCCGGGGTGCCGGTTATATTCGGCGGAGAGTCGCCGGTCGGCGCAAGCAAGGAGGTAACCGGAATCATGACGGAAGTTTGGTTGGAACGGTTCAGGGGTGCGATGCATTTTGAGCCGGATCCCGAAAAGATACTTAGTCTTGCCTTGATGTATATTGACGGCGCCCGTGAGCATCTGAAACTCAGGAAGTATGAACCGGGCAAATTCGGCGGTGAGCGGGTGCTCATGGATATGGCTGCGCGACGCGGGATCGAGACGGCGGCAAAGCCGCATATTGGAATATATTGATTGCGCTGCGCGTCAAAAAAACTATGAATGTGGATGAAATATATATACGGGGAGAGATAGGACCGGTCGGAGGCCTGCTCTCGGAGACGGAGAAAAAGAAGGGCGTTCTGATCTCCGTCCTGCATAGGATTCAGGAAGATAACGGATACCTGCCGGGCGACGTCCTGAAAAAACTTTCGAACAGTCTGAATATCCCGCTCTCTGATATTTACGGTGTGGCCACGTTCTACAAGATGTTTCACTTCAAGCCCCGCGGGAGAAAGATCGTGAAAGTTTGTCTCGGCACAGCATGTTTTGTGAGGGGCGCAAAACAACTTCTGACGACCCTCGAAAACGAGTTCAGGGTCAAGAGTGGAGACACGGCGGAAGACCTGTCGATGACCCTCGAGACAGTCGGTTGTGTTGGCTGTTGTGGTCTCGCCCCCGTATCAACTATTAACGACGAGGTTGTTGGAGAAATAATTGGGGAAAAAAGGATGGCGAAGTTCATTCATTTGATCAAGGATGAATCGTAATTTGTATGGAAAGACTGCAAGGCATTGAAGAGCTCGGAAGCCTGAGGAGAATCCTCCAGGACGAATCAAGGACTGCGAAGGACATCATTAAGGTATGCTGCGGTCTTCCCTGCAGCACCCTCGGTTCCCATGCTGTTGCTCATGAGCTGGAAGCAGAAGCAGTGAAGAACGGTCTTGAGGTCAACATCATCAAGACCGGTTGCCAGGGATTATGTCAACGGGGGCCGCTCCTGCAGGTGCAGCCCTATGGCTATTTCTATCAAAGGGTCCGACCCGAGCAGGCTCGGGAGATCATCGGGATCACCTGTGCCACGGGCATTCCTGTGAGGGATCTTGCCTACCGTGACAGCTTCCTAGACGATCCAAAAGACTTCATACAAGAGGTCCCTTTCTATGCGAAGCAGGTGAAAGTCGCTCTCAGGAATACCGGCGTTATTGATCCATTCAGTATTTACGCTTATATCGCCGTCGGCGGGTACTCGGCAGCGGAAAAAATATTTTCCTCGATGGGGCCGGATCAAGTACTTGAAGAGGTTAAAAAAGCAAACCTCAGGGGACGCGGCGGCGCAGGATTTCCGGCAGGGGTGAAATGGGCCCATACGAAACGCGCACCCGGCAGGATAAAGATAGTGATTGCCAACGGAGACGAAGGCGACCCCGGAGCATTTATGGACAGGTCCATCATGGAAGGCGACCCGCACGGCCTGCTCGAAGGCATGCTTGTGTGTGCTTATGCAATTGACGCACATTACGGGTTTATTTACGTGCGGCATGAATACCCGCTTGCCATTAATACATTGAAAACAGCCATTAAACAGGCCGAAGAGATTGGTCTGCTGGGAAAAAATATCCTCGGCACCGGCTTTGATTTTGACATCCGGATCAGGGAGGGCGCGGGAGCATTTGTATGCGGGGAGGCCACCGCGCTTGTTGCTTCCATTGAGGGCAACAGAGGCTTTCCACATGCCCGTCCGCCGCGGGTCTCGGAGGCGGGTGGCGGACCGTGGGGTTATCCGGCCAATTTGAATAATGTCGAAACATTTGCCTGTGTTCCGCCGATTATTGAAAGAGGAGCAGACTGGTTTTTGGGTATCGGCACGCAAGGTTCCCCGGGCACGAAAGTTTTTTCTCTTGCAGGAAAGGTGAAGAATACCGGCCTCGTGGAAGTGCCGATGGGAATAACACTGCGTGAAATAGTATTTGATATCGGCGGGGGTATCATAGGGAATAAGAAGTTCAAGGCTGTCCAGACCGGCGGGCCCTCGGGCGGCTGCATACCGGAACAGTATCTCGACCTGCCGGTTGATTTTGATTCCCTTTGGAAAGTGGGCTCCATCATGGGATCTGGGGGAATGGTAGTCATGGATGAGGATACCTGCATGGTAGATGTCGCGCAGTATTTTCTTGCCTTTACCCAGGCGGAATCATGCGGGAAGTGCCCGCCGTGCAGAGTCGGCACGTATCAAATGTTGCAGATACTTCGGAAAATCACATCGGGCAACGGCGAGGATGGCGATATAGAAAGGCTCGAACAACTTGGAAGCCTTGTGATGGCTGGATCCCTCTGCGGCCTCGGCAAAAGCGCTCCCAATCCTGTTCTGACAACCATCAAATACTTCAGGGATGAGTACGAAGAACATGTTTATGAACATTGCTGCCGTGCGAAGTCTTGCAATCTCGGGTTCTTCATAATCGATCATGAAGAATGCATACTCTGCGGGCTGTGCAAAAAGGCATGCGGATTTCATGCAGTGCGGGAAATGCGTAAGGGATTCTTGATTGACATTGATAGTTGCACCAAGTGCTATGCCTGCTACCGGGTGTGTCCTGTCGATGCGGTGAAGATTATCAAAAGGACTTATGTAAGGCTCGAAAAAGAGTTGAAATTGCCCGCGAAGATTTTTGCTTTCATTGAAAGGAGGCGTAAAATGACTCTTAAAGATATACTCGAGTCCCGGCCATATGAGATAGTAGCAATTACCAAGGACCATACGGTATCCGATGCGGTCATTTCTATGAGAGAAAAGAATGTGAGCGGACTGTTTGTTGTTGATGAAAACAAACAATTGGTGAGTATTTTTACCGAGAGGGACATTGTCAGGTGCGTTTATGACAACATCCCGGCAAGCGAGAAAATTGAGAACCTTATCATGCGCGATATCATTACCTTTGATCCCGGAACAGATGTCGGCACGGCAATATCTATTGCTTCGAGAGAAAAGATCCGGCATCTTCCTGTTGTCGAGGACAAGACGATTATAGGGATGATTACGTTCAGGGATCTGGTCTCGTATCTACTTCCGGAGATTTGTTTTATGGCCGATACGATGTATTAGGGGTTGCATTATGACGAATCTGAAGGAACGGAGCACCGGCGACATAATAAGGGAGGCAGGTTATCTGTCGTGTCCTGTTCAGAGGGCGGCGCATGCGATCAACGCATTCTTAAAAGAACTTATGTGCGGCAAGTGCTTTCCGTGCGCCTTGGGGGCATATGAAGCGGGCAATATTCTTCATGATATTTCATCCGGGAAAATCACCCGTGCCGATATTGATGCGCTGCGGCGTATTGCAGACGCGATGTCGGTTGCTTCGCGATGTAAAAAAGGCAGGGATATGGCGCTTTTTATCAACGAGACGCTGGGGGAGAATGCTTTCCGGGATCATATTCAAGGCAGGTGTCCCGATAGGGCATGCACGTCTTACGCTGAATACCGTGTGTTGCCGGAAAGGTGCACCATGTGCGGCGATTGCTTGAAGGTGTGCGCATATGCGGCAATTACCGGCGAGGTGAGAGTTCCGTATTTGAGCGGGTACCTGCCGTTTGAGATAGTGTCCAGAAGATGTACCGGGTGCGGAGAATGCCTTAAGGCATGCCCGAATGATGCAATCACTGTTACGGACAGAATAGTATCAGTGCAGGAGATTGAAAAATAGCCGGAGGCAAATATGTCTAAGATTATAACCGTTGCCATAGATGGGAAAAGTGTCCAGGCGGCCGAGGGAATGAACATCATCGATGCCGCTGAGGCCGGAGGGATTCATATACCGAATCTCTGCTATCTGAAGGGAATGAAAGGGATTGGGGCATGCAGGCTGTGCCTTGTTGAAGTGGAGGGACTGAAGGCTCCGGTCATCGCGTGCAACACTAAAGTCAAGGAAGGCATGGCGGTCAGAACAAGAACCGATAAAATCCAGGAAATCAGGAAGTTTGTTATCGATCTTCTCCTGTCAATGCACCCCCTCGACTGCATGACGTGCTCAAAAGCAGGTGTATGTACATTGCAGCGATACGCCTATGATTTTGGTCTGAAGGAGTCATCCTTCAGGAGAAAAACATTCGCTTATCCGGCGGATGAGGCGAATCCGTTCATCAAACGGGTTCCCGATTACTGTATTCTTTGTGGCCGGTGCGTGAGAGTCTGCAAAGAGCAGGGAACCCACGTCCTCGAATTTATCGGGAGGGGAATTGAATCAAAAGTTGTCACAGCGGCGGACAGTCCATTGCAGGAATCCGGTTGCACGTTCTGCGGGAGTTGCATAGATGCCTGCCCTGTGAACGCCTTTCTCGAATCGGACGGCCGCTTGGGCAGGGAATGGGAATACGAGAGAAAAAGCTCGGTATGCCTCCTCTGCGGCAGCGCCTGCAGAATCGCGGCAAGCACGAAAGACAATCAAATACATAAAATCGGCCCGGATGCGCCGGCAGGTTCTGCTGAACGGTATTTATGCGCACATGGACGGTTTGGATTTGACTGCGTCGTGGATCACGGCAGAATAGGCGCGCCGATGAAGAGGATGAACGGTGAACTTCAGGAGACGACATGGGAAGACGCTCTTGGTATCGTGGCTCGGCGCCTGAAACAGGCCGGCGTCGGGACGGGGTTTATTGTGTCGGGCGCAATTACGAATGAAGATGCTTTGACTCTGAAACGGTTTGCGGCGGAAATTGTGAAAACAAGAAATTGTGACTCAACAGTGAGCCTCTATGCGGACGGTGATTATTTTGTCTCATCACAGAAGACCGATATTGATTTGGCGGACCTGATCATCCTGATTGACCTGAATCCATCCCAGCGGAAAAGAATTTTACCTGCGCTTGATGCGGCCGTGAGAAGAAGAGTCAACCGTGGTGCAAAACTCATTGTTATCAGCGAATCTGAGTGCGCGATCGGCGGGATATCGCCACTTCATTTAAAGGGGAATGTCATATCGATTCTGAAACGAATTGCTAAATCTCTCATCGAGAAGGGAATGAGGGCTGATAATAAGTTTAAAGCTCTGGTGAAGAATGTGGAGATTACCGGGGAAATTGATAAGGCCGCGGCCCTTCTTGCCGGAGCGAGTGCTCCCGTTATTTTTTCTTCTCCGTCCTTCTTTGAAGCTTCAGCCTGCATTGCGCGTTTTAATGGTAAAGTAGCAGTTGTCCCTCCTGAAAGCAATGCCAAAGGTGTTTCTCTTATGGGTTTGATTTCCCGCGGGAAGTCCTCCGCCGAAATGATTGAGGGAGAGACTAAGCTTCTTTACGCCGTCGGTGAAATTCCGTTGCGCAACAGGCCGAATACTGATTTTCTCATCGTGCAAAATGCGCACATTACGCCGCTTGCCCGGCAGGCTGATGTCGTGCTTCCGTCGGCGTATTTTTTAGAAACGGCCGGAACTGTGATTGATTATTCGGGAAGACTTAAGCATCTGCACAGGATTGTTTATCCGTACGGTGAATCAATGAGCCACAGGGATATTTTTATCAGTCTTGCCGCGCTTATGGGAGCCTCTTTACGAAGGCCGACCGGGGCTGAGGTGAAAAAGGCGGGCAGGTTAAAGATGAGGCTGAGGACAGCCTCTTTCGGGAAAAACGAGCGCTTCGCCGTGAGACCTGATGAATTCATGGAATCGATGAACGAGCCGGTGCTTAAGAGCCCGCGGTTTCTATGGCTGGAATCGTCTGAAAAAACCGTTGTTGGTTGAGAATGTGCAGAATATTTTAAAATATGTTAGTATATCCAGCGATTCATTTGCAGCGGGTTAACAAATTTCATTTTTGGGGCATATGCTGCTTGACGTATACCCGCTGAGAATTTTCGACAACGACGAAAGGCGGGAAATAGTCAATCATCGAGATAAAAGTAGTAGGCAACGATGTCGAACAAGCCATCAAAGTTCTGAAGCGCAAAGTCCAGATTGAAGGGCTTTTGAAGGAACTCAAGACGAGAAGTTTCTATGAAAAACCCTCGGTCAAGGCAAAAAGGAAGCGCGCGGAAGCACGCAAAAAGAGGGCGAAGGCTCAGAGATACAGAAGATCCGTGTAGGAAATACACGAGGCATTATCAACATCCCGGCGGTAATTCCTGTTAGTCAGTGCGCGCTTTTTTGTGCTTCAGGTCCTTTTCCCGCGTTGCCGGCATCTTCCGGTTTAACCACTGGATAGCGGCTTATCTGCCCGCCGGCTGATACGGAGTCAATTGCGGTGACATAACCCCCCCCGCGAATTGTCATTCCGGGCGCAGCGAAGAATCTCGCGTTATCAGGCCATTGAGACCCTTCGCTTTGCTCAGGGTTACGCCAAAATGGACTTTTCCCGCAATTTATAACCCAAATCCAGCGATAACTATCTCGAACGATTGATAAACGCGTCATT
>CAZKLK010000033.1:0-14175 GCA_964553535.1 uncultured Nitrospiraceae bacterium | reverse complement strand
ATTCCTAACAGGACAGAGGGCAGTTCCCGGAATTCGTCAATCAGGTAATCCGCCCCTGTCAGGGTCTGCCTTCCGCAATACCCGTAAGTAACTGCAACGGTCACAACCCCCGCATTTTTCCCGGCGGCTATATCAAAGTTGCTGTCCCCTATCATAACAGCTTCCTCCGGTCTTGCGCCGAGTTTCTGAAGCGCATATAAAACCGGCGCCGGGGAAGGCTTTTTCCCGGGAGCGGTGTCGCTTCCGGCCACGAGTTCGAAATATCCGAGAAGTCCGAAACCCTTCAGCGCCCCCGTTGTGAGGCACTCCCTTTTGTTCGATATTACGGCCTTCCTGAAGTTGCCGAGACGCCCGAGGGTTTCTTTTACATCGGGATACAGGGAAGAGTGATCTATAAGATGATCGCGGTAATACCCGACAAACCTGTTTACCGCTTCCTGAGTGAAGTCCCTTTTCCCCTCGCTCAATACTTTCTCCAGAAGTTTTGTGATTCCTTCCCCCACAAGCGCTTTGGCATCGTCTGCCGTGAACTCCCTTATTCCCGCGGGCTTGAGCGCAAAATTCAAGGCGTTTGTTATATCAATGATCGTGTCAACAAGGGTTCCGTCAAGGTCGAACAGCAAGACGTTTACCGGCATGAAGAATTATATCACAGTCCCGCAGCGGCGCCGGCCGGTGCGCAGCCTTGCGGACCCGGGGAGCCGGGTTCCGGATACGATTTACAAATCCGGCGTCACAGTGGTATTTTTATTTCAGAAGACTGACTTTACTAAACGCACTGCGGAAATGTTTTTTGCAATTATGAAAACGGCTTATTTCTACGGAGGAGACAGTGGATACGGCAGACAGTATCAAATCCCTTGAAGAGCGCGTTCTGCGGGGCCGCGCGATAACGGGAGAAGAAGCGGCCCTTATTGCCGGGATAGACGGCGCCGATATTATAAATCTCCTCGCATCGGCAAACAGGATCCGGTCGCATTTCAGAGGCGATATCGCCGGGTTATGCTCCATTGTCAATGCGAAATCAGGACTATGCCCCGAGGATTGCTCGTTCTGCCCGCAGTCTTCGCGGAGCAGGGCAAAGATAAATGTTTATCCATTGATAAAAAAAGAACATGTCATCAGGGAAGCCGGCAAGGCGAAAACATATGGCATTAAACGGTTCTCCGTTGTGACGGGCGGAAGGGCCGTGTCCCGGAAGGAGCTCGTTGAGATTGCGGACATCGCTTCCGCCATAAGAGACGTCGGAATTACGCCATGCGCGAGTCTTGGTCTTCTCGATAAAGACGGGCTTTCTGTTCTGAAAGATGCCGGCCTCGACCGTTATCATCACAACATAGAGACTTCCCGCAGGCATTTCCCCGCGATATGCAGCACCCATACCTACGCTGACAAGGTGCGCACCATCCGGGCGGCCCGGGAGGCCGGGCTCTCCGTCTGCTCCGGCGGCATTTTCGGCATGGGCGAGACATGGCAGGACAGGATAGATATGGCCTTGGACCTGCGGGACCTCGGTGCAGATTCCGTAGCGGTCAACTTTCTGATACCGGTGAAGGGAACAGCTTTGGAAAACAGAACCCTGCTCCATCCCATGGAGGCCCTGAAAATCATCAGTCTCTGCCGGTTTATTCTGCCGCGCAAGGAAATCAGAATATGCGGAGGAAGAACGCAGGTGCTGGGAGAATTCGGTTCATTGATCTTTTTCGCGGGGGCGGACGGCGTTATTACAGGCGATTACCTCACAACCATGGGGAGAAGCCCCGAAGACGACCTGAGACTCCTTGAAGCCTGCGGCCTTCGCATATGAACGCTGCGGCCGTCAGATGTATTCTTTAGCGTCAATTGCATGCTGCAGGAATATTTCATATAAGCGGGGAAGCGTTCTCTTCTTGTGCGTCACGACGTAAAAATGTCTTTTCATACGGGTGTCGGCGAGTTTTATTTCTTCAAGCAGCTTATTTTCCAGTTCATCTTTAACGGCGAATTTTGAGAGGATTGATACTCCCAGGCCTGCCTTGACGGCCTGTTTTACCGCGTCAGTTGAGCCAAAGATGCCCGCGATATTCAGATCTTCAATGACTATCCCCTTGTTTTTCAGAAATTTTTCCGTTTCCCTGCGCGTGCCCGATCCATCCTCGCGGAAAACGATCGGCAGGGAGATCATCTCTTTCAGCGCCATGCTTTTTTTGCCCGTCATTGACGGCGCTGAAACGACGATCAGCTCGTCTTCAACGAACGGCATGTAATTGATTTGTTCATTGCCGAGTTTGGCGCCCACAATTCCCAGAAGCAGTTCATGTTTCGAAATGCCGTCGATAATGCTTCCCGAATCTCCGATGCTTATCTGAAGTGAAATGGCCGGGTGCTGTTTCCGGAATTCAGTCATGATCCTGGGCATTAAATACACGCCCGGTATCGAGCTTGCGCCGATGACGAGATTCCCGGTCACGGTTTTTTTGAGAGCCCCCAGAGCATCTTTCAGCGCGTAGGCCTTCTCAATGATTTCCATGGATTGGCCGTACAATATCTCCGCCTCTTTTGTCGGAATGATGGTTCTGCCCAGCCGGTCAAATAATCTGCATTCAAGCTCGTCTTCGAGGGACTTGATATGATTGCTTATGGTGGGCTGGGTGAGATGAAGCTCCAGAGAAGCCTTTGAGAAGCTTCTGTTCTTGAATACCGAGGAAAATACGCGCAGCTGGTGAATATCCATGCACCATTGTACCACAGAGTTGGGATTAAAACTGTGCCCGGTTCCGCCGGAGCAGGCGCCACGGCGAATTGACGGGCAAAGGACGCGTCCTCTCCTTACCTGCTCTGATCAACCACAGTCTTTATCTCAAACTGCGGCGGATTTAAAATTGTCTTCTTTACCGCGCACTGGTCCGCGACTTTTATCAGGGCCTGGCGATATTGTTCCGGGAAGGAGGGAGGAACGGCGATCTCAATTACTATCCTGTCAAAGACAATCTTCCCGTCATCTGTCTTGCGGTACTCATGCCGCTGCATTAGTGAAATATTGTCCGTGGGAATATTTCTCTTCCGGCAGAAACCGAGCACATACATTGCGGCACACGTTCCTATAGACGCGAGAAAGAATTCATAAGGGGATGGAGCAGACCCTTCGCCACCATCCTTGACCGGCTGATCGGTATAAACAGTAAAACCCCTGAACTCCGCGTTGACCTTTTTCCCGCCGGGGAATGTGATTTTAATGTCCATGCCCCTCTCCTTTCATTTGTCCGTGCCTTTTGGCGCCGGTTTTGGCCTTTTTCAACAAGTCCTCCGCTGTTTCTTTAACTTCCTTCCATCCCTTGCTTCTTAGAATCCTGATCATCTCCTCCGAGGCAAGACGCTTCAATAGCCCCGTCCTCTTCTTCCTGTCAGGTATCATCTTCAACGCGTCCCGGCGGATTCTTTTCAAAATCTGCAGATATCGCGCAAATTCACGCCCGTAAACTTTCCCGATTTCTTTCCGTATGGAACGGGAGAGGGCGGGGCTTATCCCGCCGGTTGAGACGGCAATATTCAGCGCCCCGCTGACCATATTCGAAGGCACAATAAAATTGCACAAATCCGGCGTATCCACAACATTGACAAGACAGTGGGCGTCTTGAGACACCCGCCGGTTGACGGACGGCGAGTCGGTCGCGGCGATAACAAGAAATGCGCCCTTCAAATCCCCTTTCCTGTATTGCCTCGCAATATGATTTGCTCTCTTTTGCCTTATTGCCTGTTCTATTTTTTTTGTGACGTTACGGCTGATCACGGTCACCTGCGCGCGGGATTTCATAAGCGGCAGGATTTTTCTTTCCGCGACCCTGCCGCCGCCGATCACAACCGCTTTCTTCCCTGAAAGGTTAATAAAAACGGGGTAGTAGACGACGGGTGCGGATGCCCGTGAAGACGTGGAAACGGATTGTTTCCTTTTAATCCGGGTGTTCTCCGATGCCGGCAGACTGCGAGACACCGCAGCCCGTTATTTCCCCTTCAGGGAGTTGAGCGCTGATTGTGCGTCCCGAAAGAGGTTGTGGGACGGATATCTCTCGAGGAAGAGGGAAAGGCTTTCCGAAGCGCGGTCTGCATCCCCCATGTTTTTATATGACATCCCGATATAAAAAAGAACGTCGGATGCCATCTGATACCCCGGGTAATTCTTCATCAGGCCTTCAAACCTCCCGAGGGCAGCCTGGAAAGAGCCTTTCTTGTAATAAAATTGTCCGACGAGATACTCGTATTCAGCCATGGTATTGCGGCATTTCTCCATTTTGATCTCCATGGCCTCTTTATACGGGTTTCTCGGAAACATTCTTTTCAGTTTTTCAAACTCCTGAAGCGCTTTTGCAGCTCCCCCGTATCCTCTTTCAGGGCTCTCTATCTGATCGAAATACAACATGGCTATCTGGTATTGCGCGTATGAGGCATACTGGTGATCGGGGTGCATTTCAAGAAAACGCCGGTATTCGGGGATTGCGAGTTCGGGTTCCTCTTCCCTGACATAGGAATCGGCGATCTTAAGCTGGGCCAATGGAGCAAGCGTTCCGGTTTGATCCCTGTTCTTGACTTCAAGAAAAGAAGCCCTCGCCTTTTCATATTCTTTTTTATCGAGCAGTTCACTGGCGGCTGCAAAGGACTTTTCCGGATCAAACTTTTCGACGGGCCGCACCGCCGGTTTTTTTGCGCAGGCAATGGCGCAAAAAAGCAGGGCAACGATAAATACCCCTATTTTCATGCCATTTTTCATTTCACTGTATTATAGCACGGCAGGCTGAAGATCGCAGCCGGGCTCAAAACCGGCCTGCGGAACAAGGGAAGGGAGTCTCAGGAGGCATATGAAAGGCGTTTCCTCCTGAATCCCCTGTCTCCGCGGATTTATCTTATTGCTTCAGCTCGGCGGTGCAGTGCGCGCATTTGACTGCTTTTATCGGGATGACAGAAAGGCAGAAAGGGCATTCTTTTGTTGCTGGAACTGCGGGAGGGGCTTCCTGCTGCCTCTTAAGCCTGTTGACATTTTTTATGAGGATAAATACCGCAAAAGCCACAATCAGAAAAGTGATGATCGTGTTCGCGAAAACCCCATAGTTGACTGTAACTGCCCCGGCAGCCTTTGCGGCGGAGAGGGATTCATACGGTCCCGGGACGCTGCCCTGCTTGAGAGTCAGGAAAAGATTCGAAAAATCGATATTGCCGAGCACAAGCCCGATGGGCGGCATAATAACATCCGCGACGAGTGAGCTTATAATTGCGCCGAAAGACGCTCCTATGATAATACCGACGGCCATATCGAGGACATTCCCCCGCATGGCGAACTCCTTGAATTCCTTGAACATGATATCCCTCCTTATTTGGCGTGAAATGTTTGCAGGTCTGTACCATAATCAATATTAACTTATATTTTTTGCGCGTGCCATAGGTTTTTAATGCTGAACGCCCTCGCACATTATTTTCAGGCAGACAATGCCCGTTGCTTTCATGGTATTCTTAAAGCGTGAACTTATCGATTCTCCAGAAGCCAAGCAGATATATCAATAGTGAGTTTAACGCCGTTTATTCCGGGAAATCCGTCAAAGTTGCCCTTGTTTTTCCGGATACCTATGAAATCGGGATGTCGCACCTCGGGCTCAGGATTCTTTATAAGATAATAAACGACCTCCCTTTTGCGTCGGCCGAGCGTGTATTTTCCCCATGGGTCGATTTAGAGGCAAGGATGAAGGCCGAAGGCCTCCTGCTCTCTTCCCTTGAATCGAACCGGCCTCTCAGGGAGTTTGACATTGTGGGATTCAGCCTGCAATATGAACTCTCGTACACGACTGTGCTGAATATGCTGTCAATGGGCGGTATCCCTGTCAGATCAGAAAAGCGTCTCGATTCGCCCTCTCTTCGTTATCCGCTCGTCATAGCCGGCGGCCCCTGCACGGCGAACCCTATGCCGATGTCGCCTTTTATCGACGCCTTTCTCGTCGGGGACGGAGAGGAGGCTGTGAAGGATATTGTCGAAGTCTATCATAGCTGGAAGAATGAGGGGGACCGCAATAAGGAATCGCTTCTTCGCGCCGTTTCCCGGATTGAAGGAATGTATGTGCCGTATATTTCCCCCTTCCCCGCTCCAGAAAGGGTTGCAGGCGGCTCCGGACATGATCGAAGCACGAAAAAGGTTGTCGGCAGGCGCATCCTTCCTTCTCTTGATAAGGCTCCATACCCGGACAAGCCGGTTGTCCCTTTTGCATTGATTGTCCATGACAGGGTCAACATCGAAGTGTCAAGGGGCTGTTCCATGGGATGCAGATTCTGTCAGGCGGGGATGATTTACCGGCCTGTCAGGGAGAGGAGTCCGCAGAACGTCCTGGCCCTGGCGGAAAGGTCTCTTAAAAATACGGGTTATGAGGAAGTTGCCTTTACGTCTCTTAGCGCGGGAGATTACAGCTGCCTTTTGGATGTTGTGAGGGAATTCAACGAAAGATTCAGGGGGAATAATATCGCGCTTTCCCTTCCTTCGCTCAGAGTGCCGGCTATAAACAGCGGCCTGCTGAAAGAAATAAGCTCTATAAGAAAGACCGGGTTTACGATTGCGCCGGAGGCCGGCACTGAAAGACTCAGGAAAGTCATAAACAAGGATTTTTCCGACGGCGATTACGAGCAGGCCCTGTCAACCCTGTTCAGGGAGGGATGGCTCAACCTCAAGCTGTATTTTATGATAGGGCTCCCTACGGAGACGGATGACGATATTAAGGGCATAATCACCATGGCTTCAAAGGCGTTGAAGACCGCAAAAAAATTTACCAGGCGGTTTGTGAACATCAATGTGGGCATTTCCCCTTTTGTTCCCAAGGCCCATACTCCTTTTCAATGGTGCGGGCAGGCCAGCGCCGATCTGCTCGGTGAAAGAAAGGCCTATATCAAAAACAACCTCGCTAAAAATGGATTCAATATCAAGGGGCATGACATACGGATGAGTCTTCTGGAAGCTGCCTTTTCGCGCGGGGACGCCCGGATTTCCCGGCTGGTCGAAAAGGCGTGGTCATTGGGATGCAGGCTCGACGGCTGGACGGAAGTTTTCGAATACGGGAAATGGGAAGAGGCAATGCGGGCGACCGGTCTGGATGCCGTCTCATTTGCCGCGCGGTCTTTCAGTTTTGGCGATAGTCTGCCCTGGGATGTCGTGGATACTGGGATATCGGAGGAATTCCTCTGGAAAGAGTACCAGAAGGCTCTTTCAGGGGAAATATCCGCCGATTGCTCAAAGGTTTGTCATAGTTGCGGACTCGATTGCAGAAAATCCAGCGATTCCGACAATGCGCAGGCCGGTGAGCAGCTTCTCTCCGTCGGAAGATTTGCGCCGGTTAAGCCCCCGGCGGCGCGGTTTAATCCTGTCAGAATCCGCGCCGGGTTTTCAAAGACGGGCCTGATGAGATACCTGTCGCATCTTGAATTGGCGGCCGCGTTCCACCGGGCAATGAGAAGGGCCGGATTCCCGATCGTTTACTCCAGAGGATTTCATCCCACTCCCAATGTATCTTTCGGCCCGCCCCTCGGAGTTGGCATCGCCGGACTTGGCGAATATTTTGATATGGAAATCACTCCGCCTTTTGATTTGGCCGTGAATATGGAAAAGCTCAACGACACTTTGCCGGATGGCATATCTGTTCATAGCATGTCGGCCGCCCCGCAGGGCGCGCCTTCCCTCAACGCCTTTATCTGCAGGTATGAATACCGGGTGCAGGGCGTTGATATCCACGATGTTTGCGATTTTTTATCTAAAAAAGAGGTGTTTGTTCTTAGAGAAAAAGGTACAATAAATGTGAGGAAAATGGTTGAAGAAGTCAATGCCGCGCACGACGGTTCGGTCATGATGACCCTTGCAGACCAGGGAGACGTCAAAGTCAGACTTGGTGAAATTATACCGCTGCTGTGCGGCAAACCGCCGGAGGAACTGGACATAACACGGGTGGCTCTCTACGGATGGAATGGCGGCTGGGTTAAACCGGCAGAACGGAGTTTGATTTGGACAGCGAAATTCTGATAAATGTGACGCGTGATGAAGTCAGGGTCGGCCTTCTTGAAGGAGGGCAGGTTGTCGAGTTCTATGTCGAGAGAAAGCGCGATGCGAGCTTTGTCGGAAACATATATAAGGGGAAGGTAGTCAAAATACTTCCCGGCATGCAGTCCGCTTTCATCGACGTCGGTCTCGAAAAGGCCGCCTTCCTGTATGTCACCGACATTCATGCAGGTCTGGAAGATTTTGCGCCTTTTCTCGAGGAGGAGGAAAAGGTCAATTCTATCGATGCAGTCTCGAGGAAGGGCAGGCCCGACCTTACGATTGAAGAACTGATTCAGGAAGGGCAGGAGATTCTCGTCCAGGCGGCAAAAGACCCGATCGGCAGCAAGGGAGCGCGGGTGACCTCCTATGTGACTATACCCGGCAGATATCTTGTGCTCATGCCGAATGTCGAGCATGTGGGCATATCGAGAAGGATTTCGGACGAATCCGAGAGGAGCCGTCTCAGGAACATTGTCGAAAATATTAAGCCGAAGGGATACGGGCTGATCATCAGGACGGCCAGTGAAGGCTCAGTTGAAGAGGATTTGCGAAAGGACCTCGAATTTCTGCTCTTATTATGGGAAACTGTCCAGAAGAAAAAGGAACGGGTTTCTGCGCCGACAATGCTGTACAGTGATCTTGACCTTGTCTTCAGAAGCGTAAGAGATCTCATGATACAGGATGTCAAACGGCTTGTTGTTGACTCTGTCGAAGAATATGAGCGCATCAAGGATTTTGTACGGACATATTTTGATAAGTTCCTCGGCAAGATAGAACTTTATGAAGGGATTGAACCGATATTCGACGCCTTCGGCATCGAATTCGATATATCAAGGGCTCTTGGAAGAAAGGTTTGGCTGAAATCGGGCGGATATATCGTCATCGATCAGACTGAGGCCATGACGGTTATTGATGTCAATACCGGCAAATTCGTCGGCAAGGAGGAGCTGGAAGACACGATCCTGAAGACCAATCTTGAAGCGGTGAAGGAAATTGCTTACCAGATCAGGCTCCGCAACCTCGGCGGCATCATCATTGTTGACTTTATTGATATGGAAAGATATGAAAACAGGGATCGGGTATTCAACGCCTTTACCGACGCAATGAAAAAAGACCGCGCGAAAAATACCATCTCCCGCATGTCCGAACTCGGCCTTATCCAGATGACGAGGAAAAGGGTCAGGGAGAGCCTGGGGAGAACTCTTTGCGAGTCCTGCCCTTACTGTGAAGGCAAAGGTTTTGTAAAGTCTCCGCGAACGCTCTGTTATGAAATATTCAGAAAGGTGACAAAACTATCCAAGCACGGCGGAGAGCGGATCGTTGTTACCGCCCATCCTTCCGTTGCCGACCTTTTGTCGGATGAGGAGCGCGCGGGTGTTGAGGATATAGAGAACAGGTATGGGATCAAAGTCACGATAAGGGAGAGCCGCGGCCTTCACCAGGAAAATTATGAAGTGACGGTGCTTTAGTCCCAGTCCTGCGTTCTAAATTCGAATGCCCGAATCCGGATGCCCCCTTCGCTGTATTTCATGAAAAATAATAAATATCAGAATCTCATACGCACACTGAAAGAAATGCAAAGCGTTATCCTTGCGTATTCGGGGGGAACCGACAGCGCCTTTCTTTTGAAGGCTATCCGGGTTTCCGGCATCAGCGCCCTTGCAGTGTCCGCATCTTCCGGGCTGATTCCGCGACGAAATATACTTGCCGCGCAAAATACCGCGGAAGAAATCGGCGTGAGGCACAGAATTATTGAGACCGGCGTGCTCTTGAGAGAGGAAATTTTCATGAATACGCCTGAACGATGTTTTTTCTGCAAGGAAACGCTGTTTAAAGCGCTGAGGGATATCGCGGGATCGGAGGGTTACGCATTTGTTCTCGACGGAAGCACGCGGGATGACCTCGGTGAATTCAGGCCCGGGTATAGGGCGGTTCAGATTTACAACGTCAGGAGCCCTCTGATAGAATCGGGCTTCTCAAAGAGCGAAATAAGGGAGATTTCCCGCCAATTAGGGCTTGCGACATGGAACAAGCCTTCTTCCCCCTGTCTTGCCACCCGGTTCCCATATGGCCGGCGACTTACAGACGAGGCTTTAACGCGTGTCGGAGAAGCGGAACACTTTCTTCAGTCGCTCGGACTGAATCAGTTCCGGGTGAGGGACCACGGCGCTGTTGCCCGGATAGAAGCCGGGGAAGAGGACATGCATGTATTTCTTGACCCTGTGAAAAGGGCTGAAATATCCGCGACGCTCAAATCTTTTGGGTATATGTTCATATCGCTTGACATTGACGGGTATCAGAGCGGCAGCATGGACCGGTCGTTGAAATAGGACATTATTATGGACAGCGCCCGTTATCTCGATGATCTCTCGAAATGTGTCCGCTGCGGAAGTTGCAAAGCCTTCTGTCCGACTTACGACGAAGTTTCCGAGGAGGGGATGGGGGCGCGTGGAAGGCTTGCAATCTTACAGGGACTTGCATCGGGGGCAATCGCTTCTTCGGCGGGTTTGCGCGCCCGTATTTTCAGTTGTACGCTTTGCGGGGCCTGCTCTGGCATGTGCCCGCCCGGGGTCGACATCCCGGAGGTCATTCTTCATGGCAGAACTATCCTGAAAGGAGATGACAAGGAGAGGCGGTTAACCCGCCGGCTGGTCGCCCTCGCCGTAAACAAGCCTGTTTTCAGCTTTCGCTTGCTCGGTTTTATGCAGCACTTCCTCAGGCCTTATCTTATGAAAAAGAGAATAGTGCCCCCGGATTTCGAACTGCCGGCCCGCAGTCTCAGGGATAATGTTAAGGTTGTTTCTGTCCGGAATAAGAAAGGCCGCGTGGCATTGTTCACCGGATGCATGATCAACTTCGTCTATCCCGGCCTTGGCGATTCTCTTATTAACGTGCTGCATGCTCTTGGGTACGAAATCATTCTTCCGGCGTCGGAAGTATGCTGCGGGGCGCCGCTGCGCGGTCTTGGCCTTGAAAAAGAGGCGCGCGAGCTCGCGAGAAAAAATGCGCGATTGTTTAACGGGCTCAATGTTGAGGCTGTCCTGAGTCTCTGTCCGACCTGCATACTGACAATTAAGCGTGACTATCCACGTCTCGTTGGTGAAGGCGTCCTGAAGGCGCAGGATATTTCGGCCTTCCTGATTGATAAACTGGCATTGCCGGTCTTATCCGGGGATTCCCATCCGGCGAGAAAGGCCTTATACCACGATCCGTGCCATCTGAAATACGGGCTGTCAATAGAAAAAGAGCCCCGCAGGATCATCAGCGACATGGGAATTAAGTTGACGGGGCCTGCCGGGGGGCGCTGCTGCGGATTTGCAGGCGTATTCTGTTTGACTTTTATGGAACTTTCCGGGCGTCTTCTCGCCGCATGCGCAGAAGAATACGCCAGGGCTGACGCCGATATGATCATTACTTCGTGCCCCGGCTGCATCCTGCAACTCTCACGCGTGCCGACGGGAAAAACGGTGGTGCATCTCATCGAGGTTATCGAAGAAGCCGTTATGGCAAACGTCCCGCCGGATAAGCCGGGTTCCCGGCAGAGATATGCAGCAACGAGAATGTAAACATGCCGTAAACACGCGCGCTATGGAAGGGCGTTTTATAAATGCCTGCCGCTGAACCGGATAAAACAAAAATTCTGAGGGAAGGCCTGTTGTCGCTGGATATTCCGGCTGCCGATGAGCAGATGGAACAATTTTCCGTCTATCTTTCAGAACTGAAAAAATGGAACAGGGCATACAATTTAACCGGCTTGCGCAATGATAAAGATATAGTCATCAAGCATTTTCTCGATTCCCTGCTTTATCTCAGGCCGGCGCAGAAGGGGTGTGCGCGCGCGGCCGATGTGGGGAGCGGCGCCGGGTTCCCGGGGATACCGGTGAAAATTGTCCGCCCCGGGATAGAGATGTATCTGGTGGAGCCGTCCTCGAAAAAAGCCGCCTTTCTCAGGCATATTCTAAGGAAGCTCCGGTTAAGGGGAATCGAGGTTATCGAAAAAAGGATAGAGGAGATAACCCTGAGTAAAGAGATATTGACGCCTGTGGACGTCGTCATGAGCAGGGCATTATTCGATATCAGGGAATTTGTGCGGAAAGCATCTCATATTCTGAAGCCGGGCGGAATTTTTGTTCTCAGCAAGGGGCCGAAGGTTGCGGAAGAGCTTAAGCAGGCAGGCGGCTTGAAATGCGAGTTGCTCAAAATTCCCCTGCCGCAGACTGATATCATGCGGTATTTGGTTGTCGTGCGCGCAAAAGATGGGGTTTCCGCTTAAGCCAGCCTCAGCAGTTTTGCGGTGCCTTCGGCAATGACTGTTTCGTCCGACTTTTTGATTACTGCCGCTGCTTCTATAATCTTCCGGGTTACTTTGAGCATGGCGCCCTCAACCACAGCCTTCTCGCCGGACAGAAGCGGATTCCTGTAGCGGACGCTGATTTCTGCCGTCACCGCGTGAAACCCCTGCATAATGGCGGCCTTGACCATTGCCTCATCAAGAATCGTGCATATCAATCCGCCATGGGTAATATCCTTGTATCCCTGATGGATTTTCTGCGGGGTGAATTCGGCAAGCGCCTTTCCATTCCGGGTAAAAAACCTGAGACGGAAGCCGATAGGATTCTTTTCTCCGCAAACGAAGCAGTGCTGATCGTCTTCCAATTGACCCTTCAAATGCTATTTATTCATCATTTCGAGGAAATCTTTATTGCTCTTTGTCCCGGTCAGCTTGCCAAGAAGAAATTCCACGCTCTCCACGGTGCTCAGGGGTGTGAGAACTTTCCGCAGGATCCACATCTTATTGAGCACATCTCTCTCCACAAGCAACTCTTCCTTTCTTGTGCCGGAGGCGTTGATATCGATGCTGGGGAATATCCTCTTGTCGACAAGCTTTCTGTCGAGATGAAGTTCCATATTGCCGGTGCCTTTGAATTCTTCAAATATGACGTCGTCCATTCTGCTGCCCGTGTCCACAAGAGCGGTCGCGAGGATGGTAAGACTGCCTCCGTCTTCTATATTCCGGGCGGTTCCGAAAAATCTCTTCGGTTTTTGAAGGGCGTTTGAATCAAGGCCTCCGGAGAGAACTTTCCCGCTTGCGGGTATCACGGCGTTATAAGCCCGGGCGAGTCTCGTGATGCTGTCGAGCAAAATGACGACATTGCGTTTGCATTCCACGAGGCGCTTGGCCCGTTCGATGACCATTTCCGAAACCTGGCAGTGACGCTGCGGCGGTTCGTCGAATGTCGAACTGATAATTTCCGCTGTCGGGACCTGTCTTTTCCAGTCTGTAACCTCCTCCGGTCTTTCATCAATCAGCAGGATAATAAGATGGATGTCGCGATGATTTTTTCTGCAAGCCCTGGCTATTGACTGAAGGAGCATCGTTTTGCCTGTTCTGGGAGCAGCAACAATCATGCCGCGCTGTCCCATGCCTATCGGAGTTATGAGGTCCATTACCCGCGTTGAATAGTCGGTGTTGTCATATTCAAGCTTGATTTTTTCCGTGGGGTAGTAAGGCGTCAGGTTATCAAATAAAGGCCTGTTGATATTGTCGTCGGGAGATTCGTGGTTGATTGCCTCAACCTTCAGAAGCGCAAAGTAACGCTCACTTTCCTTGGGAGGCCTTATTTGACCTGATACAAGGTCGCCGGTCCTCAGATTGAACCTCCGAATCTGGGAAGGCGATACATAAATATCGTCCGGACCCGGCAGATAACTGTAATCAGGCGACCTCAAAAACCCGAATCCGTCCGGCAGTATTTCAAGAACCCCCGCTGAAAAGACATATCCGGTCTTTTCCGTCTGCGCCTGCAATATTGCGAAAATAAGATCCTGTTTCCGCATGCCGCTGGCTCCTTCGACGCGGAGTTCTCTTGCGAGGTCTGTCAGTTCGTCGATGGTCTTTTCCTTGAGCTCGGAAATAGGCATACTATCTGAGACCACATTCTTCTTGGGATTTTCCATTATTAAACTCCTATTGGATTTACGTATATGGTGGTTTTTATACCCGGAAGGTCTTCGCCCGTCCAGGGAGGTTTCGTACGATTATTACCGCAGAAAGTATCTGTTCATACCATACCGCATGACAATTTCATTTGTCAATATCTCACCGGAGCCTTGCCATTTAAGAATTAAAAGTGAAC
>CAZKLK010000032.1:0-14354 GCA_964553535.1 uncultured Nitrospiraceae bacterium | reverse complement strand
ACAAAGAAAACTAATTTTTTCATTCTGCAATCTCCTTTTTTACTTTTTTGTTAATATTAATTGCTCCGTGGTTACAATGACATTGCCATTACCTGATATGTCGCTATCACATATCTCACCTCCCTCGAAGAAACGGGCATAGCTTCATGATAGACCGGTTGTGTTACAGGAATATTACGGGAGCATTAAATTTACGCTCCGGCAGCTTGTTGAAAGGAGCATCACCTGTTGATTTTACGGTTATGGTTCCGGCGGAGCCTGTTTTGAGCGAACCGCACCTGAATATCTATAAATTCTTCAGGCGGTCCGTTTTCAACATGGTGTCAACCGTTATTCTTGCGGATTTTTTCTATGAGTGCTGATAGAAGCCGCATAAGTTCTTTGCGGTTATCTCTTTCAAGGCATATGGCGCTCCGCGGCGTATCAGGCGGCTTTTCTGACTGGAAAATGACGATATCGGCGATCTGAAACACATTTCGTGCGCTGCTTTTCATTGTTCCGTAATGACCACATACGAAAATGACGATGTCCGGCCTGAGCAGTTCTATTGCGCTGTTGCCTTCAACCACGACGCCGGGCAAATGAGATACCATTTCAACAGCCGCCGGCAGGACATCGCCCAATTCCGATGACGGCGACTTTACCCAGATGACCTTGCCCGCGCCGGCATCAAGTAATTTTTTAGTGTCCTTTCCCGGTTGCGAGATAATTGCCAAATCATCGACAATTGAAGCATACAGGGAGGTCTTTGTGTATTTTATCGCCCCCCATCCTTTAAATGTCCTGAGTATCAGGGAAGCGACGGAGGTTTTTCCGGCCCCGCTGTAACTGCCGCCGATTCCGACAATAACAGGCCTCACACTACATCGAAATGGCGCCGGCCGCCTCGGTAGCTTCTGCTTTTACGGTTTCCTTGAACCCGCATTCTTTCTTATGACAAAACAGGATCAGGGCACCCTGTTTATTGCGCTTCTCAAGCAGAAAATCAGCGCCGCACTGAGGGCAGTTCCCCGGAACGGGTTTATACCATGATGCGAAGGTGCAATCGGGATATTTACTGCAGCTCCAGAACTGCTTTCCTTTTTTTGAACGCTTTTCCACGAGATCACCGGCGTCTTTCGGGCATTTTATTCCGGTAGCGAGAGGTTTTGTATGTTTGCACTCCGGATACCGCGCACAGGCGAGGAATTTCCCATACCGCCCTGACCGGATGACCATAAGTGATCCGCACTTCTCACACTGCTGGTCGGTTTGCTGGGACCAGTGTTCAACCTGCTGTCCGTTACCGTCATTTTCTTCAAGCGGCAGAGGCTTTGTATTTTTACACTTCGGGAATCCGGTGCATGCCATAAATCTTCCATGCCTGCCCCATCGTTTGACCATGGGCTGGCCGCATTTTTCGCATAATTGATCAGTCGGGATATCCTGCGGCCTTACTTTGCCGGCGGTTGTGAGCGCCTTCGTGAGGTCGCGGCGGAAGGGATCGTAGAAATCCCTTATAACCGCTTCCCACATTATCTTGCCGTCTTCGATATGGTCGAGTTCGTCCTCCATCTTTGCGGTAAACTTCACATCGATAAGCTCCTTGAAGCCCTCGACGAGATAGTCGTTCACAACAAGCCCCAGTTCTGTCGGGGAGAATTTTCCCTCCGCCTTCTGCGCGTACTTTCTCTCCTGGATGGTTGACAGTATCGTCGCATACGTGCTCGGTCGCCCGATCCCCTTTTCTTCAAGAACCTTCACAAGCGTTGCTTCCGTGTAGCGGGGCGGAGGCTGGGTGAAGTGCTGTTTTGGCAGCAGGCTGAGCAGTTTGAGGGATTCACCCTCCTTCAGAACGGGCAACGTCATACCGTTTTCTTCCTCGGCCTCATCCCTGCTTTCTGTATAGAGCGCCATGAATCCGTCGAACCGCACAACGGTTCCTGTTGATCTGAATTCGTAAAGCGGGGAATCGTGAGAACCCTCTTCGGCTATGGCCCGAAAAACCCCGGTATCCGCATTTCCTGAAGGCAGGACAGGAAGGTTGCGGATAATAAACGTCGTCTGTTCCAGTTGGGCCGGCGACATCTGGCTCGAAAGAAAGCGGTTCCATATCAACGCATACAGTGCATACTGATCTTTGGAAAGAAACCGCTTTATGTCCGCCGGTTTCTTGTCCGCATATGTCGGCCTGATTGCCTCATGCGCTTCCTGGGCGGTAGACTTGCTTTTATATACAGGCGGTTTCTCGGGCACATAGTCTTTTCCGAATAAAGCGCCGATCAGGTCGCGGGCCCATTTCTGTGCCTCCGATGCTACCCGGTGGGAATCTGTTCTCATGTAAGTGATGAGCCCGACGGAACCTTCTTCTCCGAGCTCGACTCCCTCATATAACTGCTGCGCAACTATCATTGTTCTTTTGGCTGTAAACCTGAGCTTCCGGGCTGCTTCCTGCTGAAGCGTGCTCGTGATAAAAGGAGGATGCGGCATCCTCTTGCGCTGCTTACGTTCGATGGTTTTTAGTATAAACTCCTGATCCCCCAGATTTTCCGCAACCTTGTGCGCGGTTGCCTCATCGGAAATTAAAAACCTCGGCTCTTTTCCGGCCTCCGTGAATGTTTCCGCGTCTCCCCGGTCTATTTTTGAAAGTCGCGCCCGGAAGACTGGCGGCGCTGAACCCTCAAACTCGGCCGTTATGCTCCAGTACTCTTCCTGCCGGAACGATTCAATTTCTCGTTCCCTGTCGACTATCAGACGAACGGTCACAGATTGCACCCTTCCGGCGCTGAGCCCCCTGCGTACTTTTCTCCAGAGCAGCGGGCTGAGGTTGTAGCCGACGAGCCTGTCGAGAACCCGTCTTGCCTGCTGGGCTTCGACTTTGCGCATGTCGATTTTCTGAGGGCGGCTGATTGCCTCCCTCACGGCTTTCCCGGTGATCTCGTTAAAGACAATCCGGTAAATCTTTTCGTTCGGCGCCTTTGTTTTTTTGTCGGCGATTTCAGTTGCAATATGCCATGCGATTGCTTCACCTTCCCTGTCGGGGTCGGGTGCGAGAAAAACCATATCCGACTCCCGTGAGGCCTTTTTGAGTTCCCTGATAATTTTTTCCTTTCCAGGTATGACGACATAGTGAGGGCTGAAATTATCGTCCACATTCACGCCGATCTCTTTCGCCGGCAAATCTTTGATGTGGCCGATTGATGCCTTAACCGTGTACTCCCTTCCGAGTATTTTATGAATAGTTTTTGCCTTTGCAGGCGACTCAACGATAACTAACGCATTCATGCCAGATAAAACCTCTTTCCAGTTATTTGTTTGACCGCGCCTTTCATCTCCAGCCCCAGCAGGACCCCGAGCACTTTCGATGCCGGCAACCCGCTCTCCCTCGAGATATCGTCAACCTGCTTCGGTTCCCCCGAGAGATATGAGCAGAGACCCCGTTCTTCATCTGTGATATCTATAGTAACCTTTTCGACGGACCTGATAAAGCCTTTCAGCACAGGGGCAAGTTCTTCTACAATGTCGTTGGCATGCCGGATCAGCGTTGCGCCTTTTCTGATAAGTTCGTTGGGACCCGCTGAGTGGGCTGATGTGATGTTCCCCGGAATTGCAAACACTTCTCTCCCCTGATCCATCGCATACCGGGCTGTTATCAATGCGCCGCTGTCGGAAGTTGCTTCCACGATTACCACGCCAAGGGAAAGCCCGCTGATGATCCTGTTTCTTCTCGGGAAGTTATCTTTATCGGGAGGAGATCCGGGTGGGAATTCACTGACGACACTCCCCGAAGCGGCAATTTTTTCCATTAGCGTTTTGTTCTCGGGAGGATACGGGACGTCGACTCCCGAGCCAAGAACTGCTATAGTTCTTCCTCCGGCCCGAAGCGCGGCTTTGTGAGCCAGTGAATCGATTCCCCGCGCCAGCCCGCTCACAACCGTGAACCCAAAAGATGCAAGATCTGCGGCGATAGTCTCGGCGACGGAAGCCCCGTAAGGAGAAAGCTTACGGGAGCCGACGACGGAGATGGCAAACCGGTCCTGAGGAACAACAGCCCCATTCATGTAAAGGAGGAGAGGAGCGTGATCGATCACCCTGAGCATCTCCGGATAGGAGGGGCTTTCAAAGTTGACCGCAGCGATTCCCTTTTCCTGAATGAGCTTAGCATGGTTCTCGGCGTCCTTCCATGAGGAGAATGTGCCGATGCTTTTTGCTTTGTTGATGCCGATGCTTTCTACCCCGGTCAGTTCATCAATCCGCGCGCCGAATATTCTCTCGGGCGTACCGAATGCGGCAAGCAATTTCTTCGCGCTGACGGGGCCGACGTCCGGCAGCATCGTCAGGGCAATCCAATACTTCAAATCGGACATAAGCGGTTTGCAGGCAATAGCCTCACTGTTATCTCAGTGAAGGGTTTTTCGAAGCGCCCAATTTAAGACGGAGAGCGTTGATCTTGATGAACCCTGCGGCGTCACGCTGATCATAAACTGTTTCCTTTTCAAAAGTGGCAAATTCGGGGCTATACAATGTATACAGCGATTTTCTGCCAACCACTAAACAACTGCCCTTGTAAAGTCTGACCCTGACTGTCCCTGTTACTTTTCTCTGTGTATCATCGATAAGGGCCTGAATGGTATTTCTCTCAGGTGAGAACCAGTACCCGTAATAGACAAGCTCCGCGTAGCGCATTATTAGCGATTCCTTCAGGTGCATGACTTCCCGGTCAAGAACGAGCGATTCCAGCGCCCGGTGAGCTGCATGGAGAACCGTGCCTCCGGGAGTTTCATATACCCCGCGGGATTTGATGCCGACATACCTGTTCTCAACGATATCGACCCTCCCTATTCCGTTTTCCCCCGCGATTGCGTTCAGTCCGTTTAATAGGCGCGCGGGGGACATGCGCTTATTATTAATGGCTACAGGGTTTCCTTTCTCATAGGAGAGTGAAATGTATGTATGCCTGTCAGGTGCCTTTTCGGGCGGCACCGTCATGGCATACATATCGGATGGCGGTTCCTGCCACGGGTCCTCGAGTACGCCGCCCTCATAGCTGATGTGAAAAAGATTCCGGTCGATGCTGTAGGGTTTTTCAGTTGTTACCGTGACCGGGATCCGGTGCTTTCCGGCGTATTCAATGAGCGCCCGCCGCGAATCAAATGGCCATTCCCGCCACGGGGCTATAACATGAATGTCCGGGTTCAATGCGTAATAGGACAGTTCGAAGCGAACCTGGTCGTTACCTTTCCCGGTGGCGCCGTGCGCCACAGACTGAGCGTTTTCCCCTGCCGCAATCTCTACCTGTTTCTTTGCGATAAGGGGGCGTGCTATGGAGGTTCCCAGCAAATACGTCCCCTCGTAAACAGCGTTCGCCCTCAGCATCGGAAATATGTAGCCTTTTACGAATTCCTCCCGGAGATCTTCCACGTATACTTTTGATGCGCCGGTTTTGAAAGCTTTCGTTTTTATGGCATCCAGATCCTCACCCTGCCCGAGATCGGCGCAGAACGCGATGATTTCGGCTTTGTATTTATTTTTCAGCCAGTGTATCGCCACAGAGGTGTCAAGTCCTCCGGAGTAAGCGAGCACAATCTTTTTTGTCATCAGTATCCTCCGCTACGGTTTATTTTCAAACGAGGTAAGAGTATGCCCAATGAAATATAACGGTAGCACAAATAATAAAAAAAAGTAAAACCGGCAGCAGACGGCGCCGGCGCGAACAAAAAACGTTATTGCGGGAGATAAAGCAGCGCCGGAGGGTCCCCGGGTGAGAGGATTCAAGGGTTCGAATGAGAAGCTCAGGCGCGCCTGTCCCCTCAGATGCCCGAGCTCTTATTTTCTTCATTTTTTCAACCAGTGGACAATCTTTGAAATAACCGAATACAGCGGCCGGTTCTCTGCGCCGGCGATCACGCCGGTTGCAAGGTGAATATTCTTCTGTATCCGTTCACTCTCATTCCGAAACGGCTGTAATACAATTGCGTCACCCGCGGGCGGCGGGCCGCTCCCAAGGCGAATTTTCTTCAGAACCGTAACAGTGCCGCTTTCGCCGGTGGTTATTTCAGGAGATCGGATCGCGGTCCGGGCAGGCGCCAGCCCGGTTGCATGATCGACGGAATAGAGATATGACTCGCCCCCATAAGCACAGGGGTCCGGGTCCGGCTTGTAGGCAAGGAAATCGAGCAGGCCTCCCACAGCGGCAGGCCTGGAAATAACCCGCTCGCCGCCTGAGAGGTAGATTTTCCATCCGGGATCGGCAGCGGTCTGCGGCATTGAAACCGGTCTTATCGAGGTGACAACGTTTTTTAACCCAAAGCCTTGCGTTGCAGCGTCATAAACGCATACCCTGTCGGTTCCGGCAACCTCGCCGCGTGTCTGCACATGCGACGCATCAAACAGGTGCGCTTCGCCGACGGGCTTGTTCTTATCAAGGATGCCGAATACTATTTGCTGAGATGTATCAATCTCGTCGATATCGCTGAAATATTTGCCTGACCCCCCATAAATCCAGATATTGCCATTTTTATCCTTAGCGGCGTCAGGAGATGCAGTGAACGGATATTTTCCCGTAAATAATAACGTTCCGAAAGACGGACTCCATGCTATATGCAAGCCCGGCGCCTCGAGAACCGCCTTCACATTGAGACTTATAATTTTCCCCATCCACACTGTCCCGTGTTTATAACTTGTGCCAAAATACAGACTTTCCGTCACGTAATCCCGGTCCGCGTCAATGGCGAGCACATCGCCGACAATGGCGGGATGCTCAAGCGTTATCTTCTTTTCGAGTTCGCCTGTCCAGAGATTCAGTAAATATAGATAACCCGGCGCATTTCTTCCTATATCGGTACTTTCATTTGGAAGAACTTTTGATCCGGATCCAAAGACAACGTACCAGTTTCCATTCTGCATTCTGCTCCCCGTCCGAACGATGGCCGGCGCCGAAGAGGCATACCCCAGATCATCGTCAGAAAATTCCCAGAGCGGGACAGGCCTTTCAGGCACGGTGACATCGATGGCGAAATACGATGAAAATCCTACGTTTGCGGGGGCGCCGGCAGGCGGGGAGGAAGGCTTTCCTCCAGAGCCGCAGGCTCCTCCGAATCGCATTCCGCCAAGCAATATTGTCCTCCAGCTATTCCGATCCCGCGCCGCCTCCGGCTCTCCGTTGGAACTGACATCAAAAACTTTTACCGAGAGGTCGTTAAAATTAATGTGGCAATAAGATGGATCCAACAGGTATTTGAGGTAAGGGAACGCGTTAAAAGGGATATACGCCCAGATTTCTTCTCCGAGGCGGTCATGTTCACCATCCCCTGAGCTAAAGAAATTTTTCAGTATGGCCTTAATATTGCCTGTCAGTCCCTGATTCTCGATATATCCTGCACGGAAGGCATGAAGCAACCCATCATTGGCGCCGGCGAAAACAACCGACGACTTTCTTTTGTACCGGTCATCGGAAATGTAGTGATAGTAGCTTCTATCGGCGTAATCAATGTGATATCCGTTGAGAGGCGCCCCGGCAACTGCCTTTGGAGTTGAGTTCATGATATCTCCAAGTTTCCACACCCGCGGGACGCTGTTGACGGTGACTCTCCGGTCCCTGAACGCAAAGTCATTTTTTGTGCTGCATGCGGCATCGCCGGTAACCCCCGCCTCAAGGCATTCACCCCTGACATATCTAACGACGGCGTCGGCGGAATATGTTGCGCCTGGATTGAGAGCGCTCAGCAGGGCGGAATTCATGTTCGTTTGAAATGCCGGGTACGGGGATTCCGGAAATGCGTGGGTAACGGCGTCTCCTCTGAGAACTTTTTTTGAAGTGAAAATGGTTCTCTCTGAAGGAGGTGTGAGAGCAAGGGTTCTGCCCGCTTCCCAGAGGTGCTTTACGCGTGCAGATTCTTTTATCTCCGGATTTGAACAGGTGGAAAAAGTGCCCCCTGTGCCGTCAGAGAGAGTTGTGAATAGCGCTGCTTTAGGTTCATTGCTGCCGTCGTGGAAAAAATACTTTACGATTTTGTCCTCGCTGAGTATGAGTTTATAGTCATCGACTGAGTCCTCCCTGAAATGTCCGGCCGGATCCGCCCAGATGTTCTGCATATAGCCCGTCCATAAAACATCATTAGTCAGTTCCCGGTGGACCGGCAAAAAATAGGCCTGAATAACTCCCCCCGCTCCGTTTGCAACAGGAGAAAGCATGGAGACTGCCGTGCCTGAAGCCGGCCGGATATTAATGTCGGAGAAGGCCTGTTCAAGTGCTGGACGAATTGACGCGGGATCCGAAGCCTCAAAGTATGTATCGGGGACTCCGTCAGCATTTTTGTCCCATTCGATATTAAGGTCGGGGAGTCCATTCCCATTTTTATCTATAAAGCCGCCGTGCCTGGAAAGTCCTTTCATGAGATTTTTCCCGGTTTGAGATCCGGATATGTTTATGCTGTAAAACTGGATCGCCTGAGTTCCATCCCGGTCATCCCGAATGTCCGAAATATGAGCCTTCCTGACTTCGTCAAAAAGAAACGCTTCTGAATAGACGGAGGGGACGTCGGTTGCGTCGCCGCTGCCGACGCTTAGAATGAAGTTTTTTCGGCATTGAACGGAATCGATGGGATCAGCGCAGGCATTGCACGCCGGGCATATATTACTATAGAATTCGATAGACCTGATAATCGCCTTTCCAAACGGGACTTTCAGGTTCAGTTCATTCGGAGCGGCTTCCGCGACAGCCTTGTACAGCGAATGCAACGTATTCGCGCCGCTGAAGCAATGCGTCATTGCGATGTCGTTCCGGGCCGGCTGAAAAACCATGACGGCAATACGCGGCGCGAGCGTATCCCATACGCCGTCATCGTTTCTGTCTGCTATTCCGGGGATCAGTCCTTTCCCCTTTCTTCCGTTCCGGACAACAATCTTTGCCTCTGGATTCTGGAGAGCGCAGCCCGCCCCCGTTATGGATAGCGAATCATCAGACATCGTAAAATCACATTGCGGATGACGGGAAGTTGCCTTTGTCCATCCGCTGTTTAGACTGTCGCCTTTCAGATCGTTCGAAGCAGGCTCCGTGGCCCCTAATCCTCCAATTAAAACATGCATGATCATGTCGAACTTGCTCATTGTCGCCCAATTCAGCAATGCGCCCGTGTAGGGGCCCTTATCGCCTGACTCGCATTTCCCGGGAGCTTCATAGAAGAAATCTTCCCCCGCGCAGTATGTGCTGAGGGGATCGAAGTATCCTGTATAGGTTGTTGCGGCGGTACGGTCATCGTAATCCGTCAAATGATATGCGGGTGAAAGCATCTCCGCTGAATTGTCAAGTATTATGGTGATGTTCGGCGGGACAGAGCGTGTTACAAATGGGGAGATGCTGCAGTAGTCGGACATTGTCTGCGTAAAGATTGCAGCCGGGAATGCCACTGCTGCTGCACAAAGTATGATGACAATTATTTTCTTCATCGCGCCCTCCTGATTGGTGACATGTTATTAAGGCTCCAATTTTTGGATTATTGTCAATACACAGACCTGTAGAGCGCCGACGTCTCGGCCCTTGTGCCGCCCGCCCCTGTAACAACCGCGTTGATCCTGTAGTAAATTGCCGTTGAAGTTGAGCCGCCGGACTTTGGGAATTCAATCCTGTGACCCGGCAACGGAGACGCATAAAGCCTTGTAAGAGTCAATGTCGCTGAATAACTTGAAAACATGTCTGATCCGGGCAAAGTAAGCTTTGTGGTGCAGGGGACATTTTCACTGAATAAGATGACATCTGCAAGACAGGCGGGTGTTGAATCGGAAATCGGCAATGAATCTGCGGTTTCTCCATTCGCAATAAGCTGAATAGCGGACTTCATTATTTCTATAGAGCCGTCAGCTGCCTCTGAGGCTGTTGTATATCTTTTTCCCGCACCTGACATGGTTGTGGATTGAGTAACGACATAAAGAGTTCCGGTTATCAAAATTGTGACCGCAAGCGTAATCACCAGAGCAGCAACAAGAGCAATACCGTTATTAGTAGAAAGTAGACGGTAAACAGCAGACAGGCCTCGGAATCTGCATATAATTGTTCCCATAATTGTTGTTTGTTGTTCACTGTTTGCCATCTATGGTTTTATTAACTTTTCAATACCCCACAGTCTCTGCTGTGGGGATTCCTTGAACCCCCTTTGAAGGGGGTTTGGGGGTTAGTGATGAATTATTTCCTAACGATACCCCGCCGTCTCTGCGGCGGGGAGTATTCATTGTTTCTCGTTGTATGCTTTTGACAAGTCCATACAGCATTCTCCCTATCGACTCAGATAGGTCCTGCATTTCTTTAACGCTCTGTACATATCCGAGGTCTCTCTTGCTAAAGTCAGATAGTATTTCAATTCTTCTAATGACCCTTGGCTGATGTTATAGAAATTTGACTTATCCTTTAGGGTTCGTCTTTTAAACCCTTCTGCAATATTTGCAGCAACTGAAATAGCTGCTCTTCTCATTTGAGAGACAAGGCAGAATTTTTCTTCATTCGGGAATTTTCTGGTTATGTTATATATCTCTATCACAAACTTATGAGCTTTTCTCCAAACTTCCAGATCTTCAAACCTTTCTATCTTTGCTTTCGAAGTTCCTCCTGTATATCGATTATTATTTCCTTCAGTATTTGATATCTTTATTTGTTTCTTTTCATGCCTGTCTACTGTATTCTGTTTTTACCGGAGGTTCCGTGGTGTTACGGTTAATGCAATAATCCTCCACCGGCACCTTCTCTGGTCGGTTGTCAGGGAAATGTCACGGCCGGTTCCGAGATTCACATCCCCTACCCGGATTTTCTGAGGGGTTAAGGGGTTGTCCGGATTTGTGTAAAAGTAATCATTATCCCTGTTGCCGTTCTGCACGAGGATGTAAACCCTCACCTGTTTCAGCCGGCGCCTGAGCTCCTGATAATCATACGATGAAGAAACCATCCCCCCGTTGTCCCACATATCTATGATTCCATCCTCGGGCGAACTCGTATCGACGCCAAACGCAACCTGAATATCTCTCACGCATGCGAGGAGCGGCTCGATTGATTCGCCGTTTGTCATTTCGACTCTCTGAAGGCTTCTTGTCCCATGCGAGCATGTTTTCGGCATATCGGATGCGGCGCCGCCCAACCGGTACTGGACAATATAATACGGCCTCGGGATTTCAGCCCCGCTCCCCTGAGGGGGCCTGCTCAGCCCGTATAACAGAGATCCCCTCCCGTCATTGCCGGAAAAGTTCGGGAAAGAGGGATATATGAATCGCCACGCTGCACCCTCCGCAATGATTGCCCTTGTATTTGGCTCAATGTAGATAACCCTGTCATTCGGCTGAATATTTTCTCTGACGTCATTCCATACCTGAAACTCGGCCGGCGTTTTTTTTATAAGGTAAGTCCACCCCTGTGAAGCCCTTGAATATATGCCGAGCGCTGTTCCCATCATGTGAAGCGCATCGGCGCCTGAAAGTCCCGTTGTCGGATACCGGCCACCCAATGGGTTAGCCGTGCTGCCGGGAACAATACTGTTGGTCGCTCCCAGAGACACGGGTTGAGGGACAAATGCGAGCCCTCCATAGTCATCCGCCAGTCCATAGCCTGCCATCATGATATCCCGCTCAATGATATTCCTTGCTATGACTATCTCTATTTCGGATTGTGCAAGCCTGTACTCTCTTGTCGCATGATTGACATGCATTGAATACACGGAATAAATTCCTGTCATAACTATCGAAAAAATGGCAAGTGTTATAAGAAGTTCCGTCAATGTTGTCCCATGTTGATGCGCCTTCAATTCTTTATGGCTTTTTTCCATTTCACCCGAATCCTTGCGCCCTGGAATCCTCGAACCCCCGGACCCTTTTCTCAGGGTTTTCTGTGTCTGTAAATCACGGTGCTGTGCAGATGGCCTTCGTTGCTTTCCTTATAGGCGACGCTGATAATGATCTGCCTGAGATCCTCATTGAGCGCCGAAACGTCCCATGTTATGTTAAATCTTTGCCGGAACCCCTTTATTGTTTGTACAGGATTCGGATATTTCAGGTAATCACCGGGATACACATTCAAACAGGGGTTGCCGTTGTCATACCGGTATGATCCGTTAAAGTTTGCCGAACCGGGATCCGCAGTCAAACCACATGAACCGACTGAGTCAAAAGGAAGCGCAAGGATAACCCCGGCTGTCTGGTTTGCAAGCCTGATTGCCGCATTCCTGAGGTCATTTGCGACATTAATCCTTATTGCGTGGATCAACGCGGTAGAGAGGACAAGGAGTGAGAGCGCAATAATGACAAGCGCCGTCATCATTTCGACCAGAGAGAACCCCTTATTGTTCACGGCATTCATTTTCATGCCATATGCCTTCGCGTATACGGTTGAAACTGACACTCACGCATTTTTTCTGAAGTTCGTTCATGTCATGATGCTGAAAAACTATGCTCATCTGCTGGAAGCCGAGATTTGTCTGCCGCGGTATCCCGTAGTGGTCGAAAAGCAGCACAGCGTTATCCGGATTTACGAGAGATCCGCTCTTCTTGATCTTAAGTTCAAGCGACGGTGGGATATCACGCCTTTTTATCCCTGTCTCCCCGTCACCCAGCGCATATTCCTCCGCTATCCCGTCATAGGCGAAATTGCCGTTGCTGTCATTGAACCGGAAAAGGCTGTACCGCTTATTTGATTCGAACCTCACGCCGAGGCCCCGGAGCTGCGGACATGAAGCATCAGGGCCCTCGGTCATTGCTGAATATCTTATCCAAAGGAGATCCGCGAGAAGCTCTTTTGCGGCTCCCCGGATGCGTTCGGCGCTGCTGAATCCGGGGCCGATAGCTACAAGCATCGCAATAATGCTGATAATCGAGAGAACTATGATGAGTTCTATCAGGGTAAGCCCTTTTTGCTTATTACCATAAACAAAGGTGATTCGCATTATTTTATTGCCCTTGGATCTTTTCTCTTTCAATCTTTACAATAAAAAGGTTGGATAGAAGAATGTTAGCATATGCTAACTATTTATGCAAGACATTTTCTTGCCGATATATCGTTCCGAGGTTTATGCCGAAGAATCTTGGTTTTTTATAAGATTCTTTTCATATGTTATGTCAGAAGAAACAACGAGATTCTTCGCTGCGCTCAGAATGACAAGTTGCAGTCGATTAAGATCGAACCCAAACGCGGATTATAAATTAGCCAATGCTTTATTAATTGAGGTGATTTTGAAAAGTAGCAGATTTAAACTTGATTATTTCTTTTGCTCCGGCTTGATATCAAGGGTGAAGTCCTGGGTTACTTCTCCCCTGTGCCCGTCAGTGACAGAGACAGCAAATAATGCTTTACCGGTAAAATCAGAAGGCACATCCCATGTAATCAACCCCGATGAAGAATCAATGCTCATGCCTGAGGGTGATGATTTGAGCGAATAGGCAAGCGGGTCTCCGTCGGGGTCCGAAGCACTGATCTGTTGTGAATAGCGTTTTCCGTCAAAAAGATATGTCCTACTGTCAGTAATCGTCGGTGGCAGATTAACAATTTCCCTGTGGAGAATTCCTGAACGACCGTAATCCGTTCCGTCAAATGGAGTAATTCTGACTGAGATTTTGTCACCCCTTTTAAGGGACACTTGTATCTGCCTGCTATTGCCGGCAGGTTCTCCATTTTTGATCCACTCATAAGAGAGTGTGACTTGATCGCCGTCAATGTCCGTTCCGGAAGCATCAACATACAGGGGATCTCCCGGCTTAAAGACTTCCGGCATTATTTTCACCCTGCCGATCTCGGGCGGGGAATTCCCGATCTGCACAATATTCGACAATATCTCCTTCCCCTGAATGACCGCCCTTGCCTGAATTTTATCAGTCTTTTGCGCCACTGATGCATCGAATTCGGACACTCCCGGATTCGCTGCCGGCGCTCCGTTCACGAGCCATTCGATCTCCGCATGAGTAAGATCGAACCCCCGGAGTACGGCGAACAGTCGCGATGTTTTGGTGGCATTGAAAGGGGTTATTTCCAGCGAATACGATTCGGCGGGTGAGGAACCTGAGGATTGAAGTGTTTGAGAGTTTACGCCGCCTGGTTCCTGAGCTTGCTGCCTGCCGACATCAGCTTTGTCTGATGAGCAGGAAATGAGGGCAAGAAGGGCCAACATGCAGAAACACTTATTCATTGATAAAAAGACTCCTCCCGTCATTCTGAGGCTTTGCCGAAGAATCTCTAAACCATTCATCTGATAAATCCTCCCAATGAGGATTCGGACTTTCAATGAGCTCAATCTTTTTTCTCCGCAGCCAGCCTTTTAGTCGCTTTTCGCACTCTATGGCTAATGAATTATCAAATTCCCAAATCCAGCGATAAGAATTGTCATTGCGAGTGCAGCGAAGCAATCTCG
>CAZKLK010000031.1:0-14783 GCA_964553535.1 uncultured Nitrospiraceae bacterium | reverse complement strand
CGACGGGATTGCTTCGCTGCACTCGCAATGACAATTCTTATCGCTGGATTTGGGAGTTTCCTATTCCCGGTCTTAAGTTGTCAGGATATCCTTTCTTCTGTTCTTTTTTTGATATCGTTCCATTTCCGAATAGATGCACCCGCAATACTTCTGCCGGTAGAGCCCGAGCTCCCCCGACTTTTTCAGCGTGTCTGCCCATCCGGGCCTGAAATCCTCCGCATAAAAAGGAACGCCATGCTTTTCCCCGGTTTCAATTCCGACACGCACGATGGTGTCGAACATCTGATAAGGACTAACGAGGAGTGTTGTTGTGAATGCATCAAGCTTCATCCGTTTCGCCGCGACAGCCGTTGATTCAAGACGCATGGCATAACATGCGGAGCATCTGTTCTCCTCGTCATGCAGGACCGCCCTGAGGAACTCTTTCAAGCCGTAGCAGTCATTATATTCAATTTCAAGATTCCGCATTTGCTCCAGTTGACGCACGGATTCGATACGCATGGCGTATTCGGTGTACGGGTGGATATTCGGATTATACCAGAAGCCCGTTACATCAATATCTCTTGCGGCAAGCGCCTGCAGAGGATACAGGCTGCATGTGGAACAGCAGATATGCATCAGTACCCTCATGTCTCCCGGTTCCGCCTGGGTTTTGCAGCGTCAAAAAGATTCATATCCCGGTTGTGTGAAATGTGCAGGAGCGAGTACGCTTTTTCAGTAGCTTTTCTGCCCTGGGGCGTTCTGATAATAAAACCCGTCTTTAACAGGTAGGGTTCAATAACGTCAAGCAGGACATCCGTCTCAATCTGGAGAGTGGAAGCGAGGGCTTCTATTCCGGCCGGGCCGCCCTTGTAATTAAGAATGACCGTTTTAAGCAGCTTTCTGTCCGTCACTCCGAGCCCGGACTCGTCAATACCTTCGAGCGCCAGCGCCTCCGCCGCGACTTTCTGCGTGATTTCTCCATCTGCCCTGACCTGGGCGAAATCGCGCACCCTTTTGAGAAGCCTGTTGGCGACACGCGGGGTGCCTCTCGACCTGCGGGCAATCTCATACGCGCCGTCGGCGTCGATCGGTACGTCGAGTATCGATGCCGAACGGCGGACTATGAGGACCAGGTCATTCTCATCATAGAAATCAAGATCTCTGGTGATGCCGAAGCGTTCCCTGAGAGGCGATGACAGGAGTCCCGAGCGGGTCGTCGCCCCGATCAGGGTGAACGGTTCAAGGCGGTACCGGTGAGTACGCGCGTGCACTCCTTTATCGAAGATGAAGTCAACGGCGAAATCCTCCATGGCGGGGTAAAGGAATTCCTCGACGATTTTAGGTATCCTGTGAATTTCATCAATGAAGAGTATATCGCCTTTTTCAAGGTGGGTAAGAATTCCCATGAGGTCGCCGCCCTTTTCCAGCGCCGGTCCCGAAGAGGTGATGATCCTTGTCCCCATCTCATTGGCTATTATGTGGGCCAGTGTGGTTTTGCCGAGACCCGGCGGACCGTTGAAAAGAACGTGATCAAGGGATTCTTTTCTCTGCAGGGCCGCTTCTATCGCAATCTGGAGAGTTTCGACAATATTCCGCTGCCCTATGTATTCCGCGATGCGGACGGGCCTCAGCGAAAAAATCAGTTCCTCATCCTGCGGGTTCTTTTCGCTGAGCATGTCGGTGCGGTTTGATTCATCCTGAATCATGTTTTCTGCCCCCGGTATACTTCCCCGAATAATTCCTCGGATGAACTTATGCCGGGATTTCTCTTCATCGCTTCTTCAATCATTCTGCGGGCTTCCAAATGTTTGTGGCCAAGCTGATTCACAAGTACCTCTTCAACCTCCTTGCGGAAATCTTCGGCGATTTCAGGGGCGGCGCGGACTTCCGGAATGAGAGCGTATTTTGCCACTTTCCCCTTGAGTGTCGCGATGATCTTTTCCGCTTTTCTCTCGCCGATGCCCCGGAGCTGTTTGAGAGCTTTGACATCCTTTTCTTCAATTGATCGCGCGATTTCCCTTACGGGCTTTGTCAGCGCCTTTACTGCCGCAAACGGACCTATGTCCTCCACGGATATGAAGAGCTCGAAAAACTCCTTGTCGAGGGGGGACCGGAAACCAACGAGCACCGGCTTCGGCTGTCTCTCGGTCTGGTTATAGGAAACGTGCAGTTCAAGCGCGCTTCCGTCGGCATTCTCGTGTTTTACATTCTTCATCGCAAAAGCCGGAATGAGGATCTCGTATCCGATGCCGTTTACGATGAGCGTTATTCTGTCGTCGTGGACGTAGCTCTTCTGAACGATGCCTTTAAGATAGGAGATCACCGTCTTCCTGCTTTCCCGTGCCGGTAATATGCCGTTACAGCAACCGCGAGAGCGTCCGCCGCGTGTGATGAATGCACTTCCTTTATGTTTAAAGCCTTTCTGACTGCCGATTTCACCTGTATTTTGCCCGCTCCGCCGTAGCCGGCCAGGGCATTTTTCACCTCCCGCGGCGTGATCTCGATCATCGGCGTGTTGTGGCTGAAGACCGACAAATATATGATACCTAAAACTCCGCCCAATAATATACCGGCACGGGGATATCTGACGAGGGAGAATGCATACTCAACCGCGATCAAATCAGGATTGAGCGAGCGGATAAGCGAGTTGATGTCGGTATGGATCTGAAATACTCTCCGGGATATGTGATCCCGCGGAGAGGTCCTGATGGATCCGCATCTGAGAAGGGAAAGAGCTGCGCCGGCACACTGAATTGCTCCGAACCCGGTTGTCGTCAGCCCCGGATCTATCCCGAGGATGATCATCGGATAGAAGCGATCATGATTTTTTCCTCGGCGCGTCGAACAGAATTTCCTCAACCATCTGGCATATCACATGTCCGAGTGTTATGTGGACTTCCTGAATTCGCGGCGTGCTGTCGGAGGGCACTATAAACGGGTAATTGGCTTTTGAGGCGAACTTCTCGCCCCGGAGTCCCGTAAATGCGATGGTTAACAGTTTCTTTTTCTTTGCGACATCCATTGCCTTCAGTACATTCGCTGAATTTCCGCTTGTGCTCATTGCAATAACGGCATCGCCTTCGTCTGAGATTGCTTTCAATTGCCTGGCGAAGATATCAGAAAAATCATAGTCATTGGCGATGGCGGATATGACGGCCATATCGGTGGTGAGAGCTATGGCCGGAAGTCCGGGGCGTTCACGTTTGAACCTGTTGACGAACTCCGCGGCCAAATGAGATGAATCCGCGGCGCTTCCCCCGTTGCCGAACAGAATCAGCTTCTTGCCGTCCGTGAAAACCGCGGCGATTGCCCTCGAAACCTCGTAAATTCTGTCCATAGTCGCATCGTCAAGAAATTTTTCCGTTACCTGTATATTTTCTTCAAAAGCCTTGCGAATGTTATCCCTCATATGGGCCGGATGTCCTTTCGTTCATATGGCGATTTTTCCCCAATAGCGTAACTCAAGCACAAAATCATGTCAACGCATCTAATCTGCCGGAGATCAAGGCGCTGCATGACAGCTTTTTCATCATATCCGCCTGTCTCGAACTCCCCGGGTTAAATATTGAAGCGGAAATTGACGACATCGCCGTCCCTGACTTCATACGGCTTCCCTTCAAGGCGCACAAGGCCCTTTACCCGCGCGCCGTGGATGTCGCCTGCCGAAACAAAATCCTCAAATGATATTACCTCTGCCCTGATGAATCCCCGTTCGATATCCGAATGGACCTTCCCGGCTGCCTTCTGCGCCGGCGTCCCCTTTCTGACAGTCCATGCCCGCACCTCATCGCCTGCATATGTGAAAAACGTTATGAGTCCCAGCAGATCAAAGCATGCCCGGATCAGCCGGTGGGACGCCGGCTCCTTCAGTCCCAGGTCATCAAGGAACATACTTTTGTCCGCGGACGGCAGCTGCGCGATCTCCATCTCCATCTTCCCGCATAAAGGCAGAAAGGGCAATCCTTGGTGTTTGGCCGGGAGTTCGCCGGTCGGCATCTTTTCCATTTCGCTTCTGACGTCACGCTCGTGACAATTCAGGACGACAATCTCCGGGATTATTGACAGAAACTGCAGCGGTTTCATGATATGGCTGTCTTCTTCAGTGAATTTTAGATTTCTCAGAGGGCGTTCCTGCATAAGGCAGTCCCTGCACTTCAACAGGAATTTCTTCTCCCGCTCATCCGGTTTTTTCCCCCGTTTCATGCTGTCTTCCATTCTTTCAAGACGCTTTTCTATGAATTCGAGGTCTCCAAAGATCAATTCAAGCTCCACGGTTTCAATGTCGCGCGAGGCGTCTACGGCGCCCAGAGGATGAGCCACGGCGTCGTTTTCGAATTTTCTGACGACCTGCACAAGGGCATCAGAATCCTTCAGGATATCGAAGACCTTTCTGTTCTGCTTAAGGTCGCCCTTTGTAAGCCCGATGAAATCAATATATTCGATTGTCGCCGGCGTGGTTTTTTTCGGCTTAAATACCGCGGAAAGCCTGTCGAGCCTTGAATCCGGGACTTCCACAGTTCCCAAACGCGGGTCGCCCGATGCAGTGGGGTAGATGGTCGTTTCGACGTTCTGGTTTGTCAGCGCATTGAAGATTGTTGTTTTGCCTGAATTAGACAGGCCGATTATGGCGACTTTCAATGGTTGGTTTCTCTATCGCACTGTGAATGCTAAGATTATATGCTATTTCAGGAGAATAAATACAGACGCGGACGGGGATGCCGGCAAATCATGTCCGGCGTCAGTCGCCGGCTGAGTTTTTGACGCCCGATTAGTGGTATAGTATTAATTATCACATGCATCGGGAGGCGCGATGAATCCGGGAAAGAGCTTATCACTCAGGGTTATATATCTGTCCTGCATATTGCTTGCAGTATCGGCGGGCGCTTTGGTCGCCACTCCGGGCAGCCCCGGCATTTATGCCGGCGATGAAAAGATTTCACTTCAATCCGCTGACATTCTGACCCGGGTCGGGCAGGCTACCGCGGAGATAGCCGAAGCCGTGAGGCCGGCCGTTGTGAATATCTCTACGATGAGGACGGTAAAAGTGCAGGGCGGGGTTAATCCCTTCTTCGATGACCCCTTTTTCAGGAGGTTTTTTGGAGATCAATTCAGGGCCCCACAGGAACGGAAGACGACGAGCCTCGGATCAGGGGTCATTGTCGAGCCGGCAGGCTATATACTCACCGCAAATCACGTTATTCAGGGAGCCGATGAAATCAGGGTTACTCTTGCGGACAGGCGCGAGTTTAAAGGTGTGATCGTCGGAACGGATGCGATGACGGATATCGGAATCATCAAGATAGACGCTGATAATCTGCCGACGATTAAATGGGGCGATTCCGACCGTCTTCGTGTGGGAGAAACTGTCCTTGCTATCGGAAACCCTTATGGATTAAGCCAGACTGTGACAATGGGAATCGTCAGCGCTGTCGGCAGGGCGAATGTCGGGATAGCGGATTATGAGGATTTCATCCAGACCGACGCGGCAATCAATCCCGGGAATTCCGGCGGGGCGCTTGTAAATGTGAGGGGGGAACTCATCGGCATAAACTCCGCGATTTTCAGCACCAGCGGCGGGCATCAGGGCATAGGCTTTGCCATACCGACAAATATGGCGAGAACAGTGATGAACAGCCTTATCGGCAAAGGCAAGGTCGTGCGCGGGTGGCTGGGAGTCACAGTGCAAAGCCTGACCCACGACCTCGCAAGGCAATTTGAGCTGAAGGATGAGAAGGGGGTGCTTATCGGGGATGTCTTCGAGGGCAGTCCCGCGGAAAAGGCCGGGCTGCAAAGGGGCGATATTGTTGCGGAGTTCGGAGGGAAAAGGATCGATGAACCGAATCAGCTGAGGAACATGGTCGCCGGCACCGAGCCGGGGCAGAAAGTCGATATGAAAATCATAAGGGAAAACAGGAAAATCGCCCTGAGCGTTGTCATCGGCGATCTGCCATTGGATGCGCAGAAACCTTCAGCGGGCGGATATGATAACCTGCTCAGGGGCATATCGGTTCAGGATCTTACTCCTGATATGTACAGCAGGCTTAACCTCCCGAAAAAGCTGAAGGGGGTCATTGTCACGGATATTGCAGAGGAGAGCCCCGCTGCCATGAGCATCATGAGAGGAGACGTCATTCAGGAAATAAACAGGCAAAAGATTGCCGGCATCAGCGAGTATGAAAATGTGGTTTCGAAAATCAAACCCTCCGAAAACATTTTGCTTCTCATATTCAGGGGCGGGTCGTCCCTGTACATCCCGCTGTCCCGATAGCAACTTCTAAACTCCGCGGGCAGTTCATACCTGCCCGCCGTGCTTTTTTCATCATATTTTCACAGTGTCTTCGTAATTTCTTCATAAAAACCTTGTAATCTATCACGAAAAAACAAAGGAGGTTAAATGCGTACTATGAAATGCGGGAACAGAAACCGGCTTTCCGCGGCAGCTTTGATTGCGGGAATTATTGCCGGTCTTGTCATATCATCAGCGTTTTCGCTTCATCAGAGCAGCTACGCGCAGGCTGCGAATATTTCGAGGGAGTCAATTGATTTCCTCGCGAAAACCAATAAGGCAACGGCGGAAATCGTGGCCGCCGTGGTGCCCTCCGTAGTCAACATATCGTCTGTGGCAACCGTGAGATCGGCCGGGGCTCCGGACACCTTCTTTAATGAGCCATTTTTCAAAAGGTTTTTCAAGGATGACTTCAGGAGATTCGACAGCCCCAGAGAGCATAAAAGGGCGGGTCTTGGTTCAGGAGTCATCGTGGACAAAAATGGCTACATCCTCACCAATAATCACGTTATAAGAGGAGCCGATGAAATCAAAGTCGCGCTGTCGGATAAGCGTGAATTCAAGGGCAAGGTTATCGGTACAGACCAGAAAACCGATCTTGCGGTAATTAAAATTGATGCGGATAATTTGCCGGCTGTCCGGTTCGGGAATTCCGATCTGCTGAAGCCCGGCGAGACGGTCCTCGCCATCGGGAACCCGTTCGGGCTTACCCAAACTGTAACGGTGGGAATCGTGAGCGCAACGGGAAGGGCCAATGTGGGCATCGCCGACTATGAGGATTTTATACAGACTGACGCCGCGATCAATCCCGGGAATTCCGGAGGCGCCCTTGTGAATATACGCGGCGAACTCATAGGCATTAACACTGCCATATTCAGCACATCGGGAGGCTATCAGGGAATCGGGTTCGCCATACCGAGTGCGATGGCAAAGGCCGTCATGGAGAGCCTGATCAATAACGGCAGGGTGGTCAGGGGATGGATGGGCATATCAATTCAGCCTCTGACAAGGGACCTGATGAAGCAATTCAATCTCAGCGATGACAGCGGTGTGCTTGTCGGAGACGTTGTGGAAGAAGGACCCGCAGATAAAGCGGGAATTCGGAGAGGGGACGTAATCGTTGCATTCGGCGGCAGAGATGTGAAAGACGCAAGACAGCTTCGGAATTTGGTTGCCGGTTCAGCGCCGGGCAGGGAGACATCAGTCAAGCTCATCAGGGGCGGCAAGATAATGACGGTTGACGTCAAAATCGCCGAGATGCCGGCCGAAATAAACACTTTGTCCCGGCAGTTTGACAATCAGTTCAGGGGCGTCTCTGTTCAGAGCCTGACACCGCAGTTGAAGGATAGTCTCGGCGTCCCGAAACGCGTTAACGGGGTTGTCATAACGGATGTGGATGACGGCAGTCCCGCTGCGGCAGCATTATTGAAAAACGACATCATCATGGAAATAAACAGAAAAGGCGTCCGCAATATAAAAGACTATGAGGAAGCTGTTTCCGGAATCCGCGAGGATGAGGATATACTTCTCCTTGTCTTCAGGAAGGGCGCGACACTCTATGTAACGTTGCCGGCGGAATAAACGGCGCAGTCGCGATAAATTTAAGTTTACGCAAAAAAAAGGCGGTGAAATAATGAAGGGAAAGAAATGCGGGCAATGCAGCAACAGCACCTATCAGAAAGACGGCATTTGCGTATCCTGCAAACTGGGCCTTACCAGAATGCACGATGAGTTAAAGGAAATGATGGATCAGAATAAAAAGTGGGGTTTAGGCCTTAAACCCCAAAAGCAATGATCAGGTTTTAAAGGCGAAAGCGCGCTCAAGGCCGGAGGCATCCGTGACCCGGCGTATCCGGGTCACGGATGTTTTTTTTGCTGGGTCTTTTTTATAACCTCAATAAGCGGGATTTTGAGCCGCCGCGCAATTTTCCTGCAGTCCTCATATTCGGGAGCGTATTTAATGATTTCATCGCCCAGCCTCGAAAATTTAAAGCGGACTTCCCCGAATTGTGTATCGACTTTTTTTATCTCCCTCTGCATCGTTTGTCTTTTCATCTCATAGTATCTCAGTCCAATGGAGCTTGTCTCTTTAAGGATAAGTTTTGTGATTAAGTTCAGTTGCCCGCGGTCGCAGAGGACGTTCAGCTTGATGCCCGGCCTGCCTTTTTTCATTATTATCTGGGTGAGAAAAACATCAATCGCCCCGGCTTTGAGGAGCGTGTCCGTTATATGTTCATACAGCTGCGGATTCATGTCGTCGATGTTGGTCTCGACAACGGTTACCGACTCTTCCGGCGATTCTTTGCTCCCGGCGCCGGCGGGCTTCCATACGGAACTGCCGATGAAGATGCGCAGGAAATTCGGCCAATCAGGGAAATCATGGCTGCCCGCTCCGATGCCGATCTTTTCGATATTCATCAGCGGCACATCTCCGCAACCGGACGAAAGTTCTTTCAGAATGGCCGCGCCGGTTGGGGTCGTAAGCTCGGCATGAACATGGCTGGAATAGACGGGTAATTCCTTTAATATTTCAAGCGTGGCCGGAGCAGGCACCGGAAGGAAGCCGTGTTCCGTCCTTACCATGCCCTGCCCGAGATTCACCGGCGATGAATAAATCTTTTCCACGCCGAGCAAATTCAACCCCGCAAGTGTGCCGAATACGTCGATTATGCAGTCGGTGGCGCCGAGTTCATGGAGGTGAACAGCCTGCATATCCCGTCCATGGACCCGGGCCTCAGCTTCAAAGATGGTTCTGAAAACCGAGAGGCCTGATTTCTTTATATCCTTTGAAAGATTGGAATCATGAATTATCCTTTGGATATCTTTCCACTTGACCGCTTTGGGAGAGGTTGTCCCGCGCTGGAGCACAACGTCGACCTTGCATGCCTTCAAATGCCCTCTTGCCGCTTTTTTTGCGCTCAGCCGGTACCCGGAAACCGGGATTTTTCTCAGCTCTTTTTCCAGCGATTTCAACGGCAGGCCTGCATCAATGATTGCCCCAAGGCACATGTCGCCGCTGATTCCGGAAAAACAGTCGAAATATGCTATGGTCATGCTTTTTCCGGTCATATCCTGCCAAGCTTCCTCGCCAGGGCGGTGGTTTCATTCAGCAGGGTTTCGACCTCAAGAAGCCCGTTGTTCCAGAATTGACTGCCGGTGATATCAATCCCGAGCCCCCGGAAGATATTTTTCGGCGAATCGGATAATCCCGCCGACAGGAACTCCTTAACTTTTTCGATAAAACTGTGGTCCTGCTTAACCGAGCTCTGAAGCGATTTCGATATCAGGAGGCCGCTTGCGTAGGAATACACATAGAAAAAACTTCTGATATGACCCCAGTATACCCACCAGTTCTCCGAGCCGGGAGATTGTTCGACAGAGTTGCCCATGTATGACGACATGTGTTTTTGAAATATCTTGCCGATTTCTTCCTTTGAGAGATATCCTTTTTCCCTGAACTTTTCATGAAGTTCCCGTTCAAACCGGTAACAAGAGACCTGCCTGAATATCGTGGACACTTCGTCATTAAGCCTCATCATCATTATCGAAAGACGCATCCTGTCATCCGAATTTTTCATGATTTCCTGAAGAACGAAATCTTCCATAAATGTGCTGGCTACTTCGGCTGTCGATATGGGCGTCCCGAAGTGCAGGGAATTCTGTTTTTCCCTGATTAGTTCGTTATTGATTCCGTGCCCCAGTTCATGGGCCAGCGTCAGAACATCGTTAAGCCTGTCCGTATGATTGAGAAGGATGTATGTAGGTTGAGAGATCAGGTTATGGGCGCAGAACGCTCCGCCGGCTTTTCCCTTCCTCGGATATACATCGAAATGTCCGTTCCGTATAAAACGGTCAAGGATGTCAACGAATGCCCGATCGAGACCGCCGGATACTTTCCTGATGATTTTCAGTGCGTCCGGGTAAGCATATTTCACGCCGATAGTTCCGTATTCGACGTTTCTCTCGTGGTATTTCAATTTTCTGACTTTCAGCAGGCGGGCCTTCAGGGCATAAAACCGGGAAGGGACATCAAACCTGCCGGCAACAGCACTAATAAGTACGTCCACAACTTCAGTGTCGATGTCATCAGTGATATGTCTGGCGAGGTCAGGCCGGGAAAAACCACGAAGTTCGTCATCTACCCTTTTGTGTGCAAGGACGGCGTTGATCTCCGCCTCGGCGGCGTCAACATGCTTCCGCAAAATATCATTGAACGTAGCGGCCGCCGAATCACGGACTTTCTTCCGCCCGCTGTTCATGAGGCTGGCTATCTCTGAAAAAGGCGTCGTTTTCCGGCGACCGCTTTCGGTGAGGACCACTCTCTCTTCCCTGGCGAGGAATCCTGAAGTCATCTTCACCCAGTAAGCGTAAGAGCCGGAAGATTTGAGGTTCAAAATCTTTTCTTCCGGCTCGCTGAGAAGGAATTGTGATTCCGCGAACAGCCGCTCAAGAAAGTGTCTGTAACGTTCAAGTCCGGGATAATGAATAAATTTCTTCTGTAACCTTACAGGGATTTTGGCGATGCGGAGAGTGAAAAAATGGATGTCATTCTGGATCTTTTTGCCGAACTGCTCCATGATGTTGAATTTCGCCTTGAGCCCGGGGTCGTTTTGGTTCTGTGATGTCCTGAGCCAGAAATAGTATCCTTCATCACCGTCACTGCCGTAATACCGCCTCCACTCCTCGTACTCATCAAGCGCTTTCTTCAGGATTGCCGGATCCTTCAGATAATCCGTACGGTCTTTCCATGCATTGATAAATTCGTAGCTCTTCTGCTCCACTGCTCTTCTATTCTCAGTGATGCGCGGATCGTCATCGCCATCGAAGAGGTGTTTAAGGTTCCATTCATAGCGCTTCATACAGTCAGTCCTTTCGGTCAAGGTAGTTCCGATGCTCTGCTACGGGCAGCGCACCGCGATATAATAGCATTACAGCAGGCAGTAATTCACGGCGCGGGGTGATTTATCCGGAAAAGCCTTGACGGATATTCTTGAATGTAGTTCATAAAACGGTTATCCTATCTTTCGGCGGAAAAACGTCAAAACGCTGAATATTATTTCAGGAGGCGGGCATGAAATACCGGGTAGGGCAGACGGGACGAATTATTGTTGCGAGATTTGATGACAAAGAAGATATTCTGGAAGGCATAGCCTTGATAGCCAAAAAGGAGAATATCCGCGGAGCGGTATTCAACCTGATAGGGGGGATTAAGTCCGGGAAAATTGTAGTCGGTCCTGAGGAAGAAGTCCTTCCGCCGAAACCGGTGTGGAGGGATATTCAGGAGAGCACCGAAGTCGTGGGCGCCGGCACGATATTCTGGCACGGGAATGAGCCCAAGATTCATCTGCATGGTTCCTTCGGGAAAAGGGATTCTGTTAAAGTGGGGTGCCTGCGGGGTTCATCTGAAACTTTTCTCGTCCTCGAGGTTGTCATAATAGAAATAGCCGGCATTGATGCAAGACGGGAGCTGGATAAGAATACCGGACTGGTGCTGCTGGAATTTTAGCGGCCGGCATAACGCAGCCTATTCCAGCCATCCTTCCGCGCCCGACCATCCGTGCCGTCCAATAAGCGGGACAAAGACGCAGGGCGTGTGGTATTCCTCCTTTATTTTGGCATCCTTCTTTGTTATTTTGAGAAGCTGCTGTGAAAAACGGTCGCCGACCGGCGCGAGGAGTATGCCGCCGTCGGCGAGTTGCCCCTTAAGAGGATCGGGTATTTTGGGCGCGCCGGCCGTGACGATAATTCTGTCAAAGGGAGATGCCTCCGTCCAGCCCAGCGTTCCATCGTCAACCTTGACGCGTATGTTTTGGTAGCCCAGAGCGCGAAAGCGCTCTTCGGCCCGGCCGGCAAGCTGAACGATCCTTTCGACAGTATAAACTTCCCGTGCGAGTTCAGCGAGCACCGCCGCCTGGTAACCGGAGCCGGTTCCGATTTCCAGCACTTTCTCTTCGCCTTTGAGTTCAAGCAATTCGGTCATGATGGCGACCATAAAAGGCTGAGAAATCGTCTGTCCGTCGCCTATCGAAAGCGCCATGTCATCATAGGCCCTGGATTGCATGGATTGATCAACAAAGAGATGCCTCGGCACCTTTCTAATCGCGCTGAGAACGCGTTCATCCCTGATGCCGCGCGTAATGAGCTGCGTTCGGACCATATGCTCACGCAATGATTCGAAGTCCATTCTAATTCAGTCTCCGCATAATTTCCCGTGCGGCTATGATGCCTGATACTGAAGCCTGTATCAGGCCCCTGCTGACCCCGGCGCCGTCGCCTGCCGCAAACAGATTTGTTATCTCCGTCTCAAGGCACCCCGTGAGTTTTGGCAGCCTTGAATAGAATTTTATCTCGGCTCCGTAAAGGAGAGTGTGCGCGTCATTGACGCCCGGGGCTATCTTGTCGATCGCGCCGAGCGTCTCAAGGATATCTGAAAGATAACGGTAAGGCAGGACAAAACTGAGATCGCCCGGTGTAGCGTCGCCAAGAGTCGGCTTCACTTGACCCATGGCGATTCTTTCCCGGGTGGACCGCCTCCCTTGCCGCAGGTCGCCGAGACGCTGGACGATAACGCCTTTGCCGAGAAGGTTTGCGAGCCCGGCAATATATCTGCCATACAGGATGGGCTCATCGAACGGCTCTGTAAAAAAGGTGCTGACCAGAAGCGCAAAGTTCGTGTTCGGCGTTTTCCTTTTTGCATAGCTGTGGCCGTTGACCGTCCAGATGCCCTTCAGGTATTCCTTGACGACCTCTCCGTATGGATTGACGCAGAACGTCCTGACCCTGTCGCTGAATGTTGAAGAACGGTAAATGATTTTCGGTTCATACGCTATGTCCGTGAGGGGTTGAAATACCACTGCGGGTATTTCAACACGAACGCCGATGTCAACAGGATTTTTCAGGAGTGTCAGCCGCAGGCGCCTTGCTTCTTGTTCAAGCCATCTGGATCCTTCCCGCCCCGGGGCAAGAATTACGTAATCGGCAGAAATTTTCCGTCCGTCTTCAAGCTGAATGCCGGTTGCCTTTTCCCGTGATGTCAGTATCCTCTTCACCTTTGATCTGAACAGGATGTCCGCCTTGCCGTCGAGCGTTTTTTTGATGTTCCTGAGGACGGTTTTGCACCGGTCGGTGCCGATATGTCTGATTTTTGTGGGAACAAAGATGAGATTGTGCCTTGCAGCGAGCTTCGAAAGGCGGGTTATCCCTTTTTTATCCGATCCGTATACTTCATCCGGGGCGCCGAAATTCACGAAGGTCAGATCGGCCTCCCGTATCATCGATTCAAGGGAATCAATGCCGATATATTGCGCGAGCGTGCCGCCTACGTGGGGCGAAAGCGTCAGCTTGCCGTCGCTGTACGCTCCTGCGCCTCCCCATCCGCTGAGCAGGGCGCATTCGGGACACGATGAACAGGAAATATTCCATTTCTTCATGGGGCAGATTCGCTCATTTATGCTTCTGCCTTTTTCGATGATGACGATTTTCGGGCGCCGTATGTTTTTCAGCAGTTCGAGGGCGGCAAATATGCCGGAAGGGCCTGAACCGACAATTATGACGTCATAGCGCTTCATGGATTCCCCCGCTTAGAGTGTAAATGGAAATCTCTCCTTGAAAAATTTTAGCGCGTCATAGTTGGTGAGATCGAGATGAATGGGGGTTATAGAAACATGGCAATCCTGTATAGCCTGAATATCGGTATCCTCTCCGTGCTCCCAGTAAGGGTTCCCTCCCCCGATCCAGTAATGTTTATTCCCGTGGGGGTCAAAAGTCTCCTTGATCGAATCGTCGTAAATGCGCTTCCCCTGACGCGTCAGTTTAATTCCACGCAGATCCCCGTATTGCACATCCGGGATATTCACGTTCAGGAGGGTGTCATACGGAAGGGAATTGGCGATTATGTATCCGCCTATTTGAGTGGCTATGCCGGCCGCCGTGCCGAAGTTTGCGCGGTTCAACGGCTGCTGCAGGACGAGTGAAACAGCGAATGCGGGAATGCCCATGATGGTGCTCTCAATGGCCGCGGACACGGTCCCCGAGTACGTTATGTCATCGCCGAGGTTTGCTCCCTTATTAATGCCGGACACTACGAGCTCCGGCCTGAAAGGCAGGATTTTGCTTATTCCGACAGCCACACAATCAGTGGGGGTCCCATTGATGCTGAATATGCGTTCATTCAGCTGTTCGACCTTCAGCGGACGGTGCATGGTAAGAGAGTGGCTTACCGCGCTTCGCTCCCTGTCAGGCGCTACAACATATGCTTCACCAAGGGTTTTCATGGCATCAAACAGAGCTGTAAGGCCCGGGGAATGCACTCCGTCGTCATTAGTCACAAGGATGACCGGCATATTGATATTGTATCAAAATGCAGTGATACTTGCGCTATGGCGTGTCTTTATGCAAAATACAAAATCCGGCATAAATTGTTCGGAACCTGCGGGAGAGTCCCGCGGCCGGCGCCATGTTCTGTTAGGAAAAATTTAAAAGTGAACTCTTTAAGAATTAAAAGTGAACGGTTAAT
>CAZKLK010000030.1:0-14942 GCA_964553535.1 uncultured Nitrospiraceae bacterium | reverse complement strand
TGGATTCCGGCGTTCGCCGGAATGACGGTCCACACTAATCCCAGAAAAACCAATATTTTTATAGCGGTTGACTTATTCAAGGCGCAGATTTTACCCGCAATACAGGTAAAATAAAGAGTGGCCGGCATAATCAGGGTTACGGCTTTGCGGAACAGGGACTTCCGGCTCTTCTGGCTGGGACAGCTTGTTTCGCTTTCCGGCACCTGGATGCAGTCTGTCGCCCAGGGCTGGCTGGTTTACAGTCTGACAAAATCGGCATTCTACCTTGGTCTCGTTGCGGCATGCGGAACGTTCCCGATCCTCCTTTTTACTCTTGCGGGCGGGATAGTCGCCGACAGATTCAGGAAGAGGAATCTCCTCCTTATAACTCAGGCGCTTTCGATCATTCCCTCTGTTGCGCTCGCAATTCTGACGGATATCGGAATTATCACCGTCTGGCAGGTCGCCTTATTTGCAGTTGTGCTCGGAACCGTGAACGCATTTGACATGCCTGCGCGGCAGTCATTCATCGTCGAGATGGTCGGGAAAGAAAATCTCACGAATGCCATCGCGCTGAACTCTGCCGCCTTTCACGGGGCGCGCATGGTTGGACCTGTAATCGCCGGTGTTACGATAGCGTACGCAGGTCTCCCCGCGTGTTTTTATCTGAACGCGCTCAGCTTTGTCGCGGTTATCATAAGCCTCTCCAGGATCCGGGCGCGAGGTAAAATCCGCGACAAATCAAGCGGCATGATGAAAGATCTTGCCGACGGCCTTTTATATATCAGGAGACATTCACCCGTATTCCAGGTCATTGTCCTTGTTGCAATATTCAGTCTTCTCGGCATGCCGTTCATTACGCTGCTTCCCATTTTCGCGGCGGAGATATTTGGTCAGGGGCCGGAAGGCTTTGGAATAATGGTTGGCGCCACTGGCGCCGGAGCGCTGCTGGCGGCGTTATCCCTCGCGTTCAGGGAAGACATAGAGGATAAAACGAAATTTATGGCGGTCTCCGCGCTCTGTTTTTCGGTTCTTTTGTTCTTATTTTCGTTTATGAAGCTGTTCTCCATCGCCATTGGCATACTGGTATTTATAGGGTGGAGTCTGGTAAGTTTTTTTGCAGTCGCCAACAGCCATATCCAGCTATCTGTCCCTGACGACCTTAGAGGGCGGGCTATGAGCGTTTACACATTCGTGTTTCTTGGAACAGCCCCGATAGGGAATTCAATCGTTGGCGCCGCGGCAAATGAATTTGGCGCGGCTCTCACTGTGAGCGCGGTGGCAGTTGTATGCCTTATTACGGCACTGTTCTTCTGCAGAAAAATATGCAAAGGAGGCGCCTTAGCCTAAACCCGAAAATGCGGTTCAGGACGGGCTGATATGATGAAAAAGCTCTCATGCAGCGTTTTGCCAATGCAAGTTCCGGGCTAGTGCGGCACAAGGGGGGATAAATGCTAAAAAGAACAATAAAGAGGGTATAATTACTGGATGAAAATTCTTGCCATAGAGACAGCGACACTGCTCGGGGGCGTAGCAATCCTGAATGGCTCATCAGGGCTGGTTGCCGAGGTGAAACTCAATGTGGAATCCACCCATTCGGAGAGGCTTATGACAGAAATTGACCGCATTATGGGCAAAACTTCACTTCAGCTTGAGGATGTTGATGTTTTTGCCGTATCGACAGGGCCGGGGTCGTTTACGGGATTAAGGATCGGTCTCAGCACAGTGAAGGGTTTTTCCTGTGCAACCGGGAAACCGATTGTCGCTGTTCCTACGCTTGAAGCTTTTTCATGGAATTTCCCATTCTGCCGGCATCCCGTTTGCACTTTGTTTGACGCGAGGAAAAAGGAAGTGTATGCGGCGGTTTTTCAATGGGAAGGAGGGAAGTTCAGAAGGCTGGTCGATGAGACATCGGTCAAAATGGAAAGGTTGCTGGAACACATTGAAAGTGAACCGGAATTGCGTGGCGGCGACATTCTCTTTGCCGGGGAGGGCGTCCATCTCTACCGGGACAAGATAATCAACAGGATGGGGGGCAGGGCGCTTTTCCCGCCTGCCGATAAGATGATCCCTTCGCCGGCCAATGTGGCCTGCATCGGGCTGCGGAAGGCGCTGAAGGGGGAGTTTGCGGAGCCGGTAGGGCTCGTGCCTTTCTATATCAGAAAATCTGAAGCAGAAATAAAGAAGTATGGCTGACCTTTTAATCCGCGCAATGGAGGAGATCGATGTCCCTTCGATCATGGAAATTGAACTCTCTTCATTCGCCGCCCCATGGTCTGAAATTTCCTTCCTGAGCGAAATATACAAGAAAAACGGCGTCTCGAAAGTGGCGTTGTTTGAGAATAAGCTCATCGGATATGCATGCGCGAATCATGTGCTTCATGAGGCGCATATCCTCAACATTGCGGTGCGCCGGGATTTCAGGAGAAGGGGTGTCGGGACGGTTTTGATGAATGAAATCCTGAAGGAGTTAAAAAAGAAAGGATGCGTTTTCGTCTATCTTGAAGTCAGGGTTTCCGACACCGCCGCTCAGGCATTTTATAAGCGATTCGGGTTTGCCTCTGGAAGCACGAGGAAAAAATACTACGCTCATCCGGATGAGGATGCGCTCCTCATGATGGGAAGGATATGACTAATTCCATATGCCCTCAAGCTGGTATCCGCAGTTGAAGCATATCCCGCCGGGACAACGCATCTTCTGGATGCTGAACCCAACCCGGTTGATCAGGAGCTGTTTGCAGTTCGGGCAATAGGTGTTTTCCCCCCCTTCGCCGGGCACGTTCCCCTCATAGACATACTTCAGTCCTGCCTCAAATCCGATTTCCCGCGCCCTCCGCAGCGTCTGAACGGGGGTCCTCGGTTTATCGGTTAGTCGATAAGCAGGATAAAACTGCGTCACATGCCACGGGATTGACCGGCCGACGGATGCGATGAATTCGGCAAGCTCCCGCAAGTCGTGCTCTGAATCATTATAATCAGGGATAATAAGAGTGGTGACCTCAACCCAGACGCCGAGTTCTTTCATTAGACGGATCGTTTCCCTCACCGGTTCGGCCCGTGCGCCGCAAAGCCTTTTGTAGAATTCATCGTTGCCCTTGAGGTCTATATTGTTCCCGTGGAGGTATGGCGCAATAACGCGGGTTGCCTCGGGGCTTGTGTATCCGTTGCTTACAAATACATTTCTTATGCCTTTCATATGAGCGAGTTTAGCGCATTCATATGCAAATTCGAAGAAGATCGTCGGTTCGGTATAGGTGTAAGAAATGCTCTTGCAGGCATTTTTTACTGCCGCATCAACAATCCTCTCGGGTGATATTTCATATCCGGGGATATCATCATGTTCCCTCGGGTACTGCGATATCTCATAATTCTGGCAATGCTCGCAGTGGAAATTGCAGCCGGCCGTCGCGATTGAAAAAGAGGTTGAAGCAGGAAGGAAATGGAAGAGCGGCTTCTTTTCTACGGGGTCGACATTCATTGAGATTGCCTTGCCATAGACGAGACTGTACAGAATGCCGTCCCTGTTTTCCCGAACCGCGCAGATGCCGCGCTTGCCTTCTTTGATCACGCAGTGATGATTGCACAAAAAGCATCCGACCTTTTTCTCATCGAGCTTTTCATAAAACATCGCTTCTTTCATAATCTGATTATAACAATTTGCGGGTTCTTCAGATTGGTTTTCAGGTCGGCATGCTGCTGAAAAAGTTCCTTTTGGCGTCATCCCGAGCAAAGCGAAGGGTCTCAAGAACTTGAAAATGAGGGATTTTTCACGGGGCCTGTCCTGAGCTGGCCGACGAGATTCTTCGATGCTCTTAGAATTACATTCCTTGCGTTGTTTAGCTATTACAGCAGCCTGATAGAAAGCACTTGAAAATTGTTGTATCTTAACAATAGACGACATTTATCCGAAAGGGGGTACAACATGAAAGTCATTGTCCTGTTCTATTCGATGTACGGGCATATTTACCGTATGGCGGAGGCGGTTTCAGAGGGGGTCCGGGGAGTTGAAGGCGCAACGTGTGAAATGAGGCGTGTGCCGGAGACGCTGCCGGAGGAAGCGCTGACGAAGATGGGAGCGCTTGAAGCGCAGAAGATGTTTGCGCATGTGCCGGTGTGCACTGTTGATGAACTGGCATCTGCCGGCGCGATCATTTTCGGAACACCTACGCGATTCGGGAATATGTGCGGACAGATGAGGCAATTTCTTGATGCAACCGGAAAGTTATGGGCCAAGGGGGCTCTTGTGGGAAAGGTAGGAAGCGTATTCACCAGTTCGAGTACCCAGCACGGCGGCCAGGAGTCTACCATCCTGAGCTTCCACCTGACGCTGCTTCATCACGGGATGGTCATTGTCGGATTGCCTTACACTTTCCAAGGTCAGACGCGCATCGATGAGATTAGCGGCGGATCGCCGTACGGCGCCTCTACCATTGCGGGGGCACAGGGAGAGCGGATGCCGAGTGAGAACGAGCTGGCAGCAGCCAGGTTTCAGGGTAAACACGCAGCGACGATAGCTGCGAAGCTTGCGAAATAGCGTATAAGTCGCGTCTTTTATGGGAAAGCGGTGTTCCGGCAATACGCCAACTTTATCCTCTTCGGGGTCCTTTTGATGGTCAAGAAGGCGAGCTAACTGGTACAATAAAAAACAAAAAATACCGGTCATGGATGACAAAAACGAGATTCCGTCAAAGCGGGAAGGCAAAAGAAGAATTCTTCCGTTTCTACTTGGCGCGCTTGCTGTTTTTCTTTTATTGATATTCGCCGGTTCACCGGCTATTTCGACTGCTTTGAAAAATATACTCCTCCCGGAACTGCAGAGCCTTTTGGGGGAAGATATTGCATTCGGCGACTTTCGCCTCAATTACTTCCCGCTCTCTCTTGAGGCGCGTGATGTTGTTATGTCTGACGCGGGCGGAAATCAGATTGCCGGTGCAAGGCAAGTCAAGGGCTACGTCAGTCTCTCAGGGCTTCCCAATAAAACGCTTTTTATCAACAGGCTCGTTCTGAAGGAAGTGAATGTCACAGCAAGCAGGCAGAAGATTGAAGATGTCATAAAGCATGTCCAATCCACCCTTGAACGGCAGCGAAAAGGCGCTTTGAAAGTAAAAATCAAGGTTGTTCAGATTGCTTCTGAGGATATGCATATCATCGATCATGATCTCAATGCCGATATTAGGTTGCAGGGGCTCTCCGGGGAGTTGATTGCCGGGGAAGCACAGCGGGTTAAAATGGCCGCGCGCGAGGTCGTTATGGAGCGCGCCGGATGGCCAAAAATCGTTTTCGACATCAATGCCGCCGCGGTTGTCAAGCCTGGCAGGATAACAATTAATCATCTGCAGGTCGGCGCATTGGGTTCTTCGTTGAAAGGAGAGGGGCTTTACGCTCATGGCAAGGGCGCGCTGACTGCGCGGCTGTCGCTGCTGGCGAATTCCGTTAAACAGCTTTTTGGGCTGGAAGGAAAAGGCGACGGTCATATTACGGCTCAGGGCGAAATCCGGATTGCGGACAATGATAAGACAATCCCATCGCTCCGGATTGACAGGCCGGGGCCGCGCAGTCAGATTGAAGCGCCAAAAGTTAGATTTCCGGGCAAAAAAGATATCTTTATCGACCTCAAGATAGAGGGCAATTTTTTTATCGAGACGCTTATGGAGCTGCTGAAAGTTAAGGAGAGGGTAGAAGGCCTGGTTGATTTGGACGGTGAAATAAAGGGGCCCTTATCGGATCTGAGCGGCAGAGCCCGAGCGACTCTGCAGAAGGGCAACCTTTTTACCGTTGATATTGACTCATTGAAATGTAATATCGTTTACAAAAACGGGCTGATGAGTTTTCATGAGGGCTTTGGCAGATTGTACAACGGCACAGCCCGCGCCGAGGCATTCATTCGTCTGCCGGTTGTGACCGACTACGCTGTGAATGTCATGTTTCAGGCAATAGACAGTCAGGGGGCTTTTAAGCTGATACACTGGGACCCGGGAATCCCGAACGGAAAAGTGGACGGGGAACTCCGTACTGCCGGCGCCCGGTTTAGTCCTGAAGGGTGGTTTTTCTATAAGGGCCCTGCTGCTCAACGTGCTGATAAGGAAGAACGGCAGCCGTCATCTGATGATGTGCTGAACAGGATTGTTGATATCAGAGGCAATTACTCCCTGAAAGGTGATTCCCTCTCTCTGTCAGATCTTCAGATTAATTCAGGAATTTCGAGAGTTTCAGCAGAAGGCACAATCGATCTGAGGGAAAAGTTGATCCGTCTGTCGAGTAAGCTCGCAACCGGGGATGTATCGGATCTCACTTCCCCTTATTACGGGGGAGTCCGGGGCCGCGGGGAGTTTTCAGGCCAGATAGGCGGATCGTTTGATGATCCGGTTATTTCCGGAACAGCAGCCATTAGGAATCCAGTTGTGGAAAAATACAGCATGGAAAGTTTCGCCGCGGATTTTTCTTACAAAAAGAATCTTCTTCACCTTCGCGATGCCGTTTTCAGGGAGCGTGGAGAAGAACACAGATTCAAGGGCAGCATATCATTCCCTCATGCGCGGAAGTTATTTGAGTTCGGGCAGCCGGTCTACGATCTTAACGCAAAACTCGCAAGAGCTGACTTTGAAAACACAGTCAGGATATTTTTCAGAGACTTTACCGGCAGGGGAGTGCTCAGCGGCGATTTCAAAATGGGAGGCAAAGACAGCGACATCCATATCAGCGGGAAAGCCACGGTTGAGAATGGATCGCTATCCGCATTTGCTTTTGATTCGGCAACGGCTCAAGTTGTCTATGAAAATGGAGACGTCTCAATTAAACATGCAAGGTTTGTAAAAGGCCGGTCTGCGCTGGCTGGCGAGGGGAGCATCGGCCGCGGCAACCGGTTTTCCTACAAGGCCGTGTCGGATAAAATCCTTTTGAAAGACATGGGTCTTGACAGGATGCCTGAAGATGCGATCATATCCCTGCGCTCGGAAGGAAGCGGCACATTTGATTCGCCTTCCATTAAACTGGGCGCAATGGTTGCGGGCGGGACATTTAAAGGTCGGGATATGGGGAGCGGCACTATCAGCGCCGTGATACAGAACCGGAATATTTCGGTGGAGGCCGCATTATTCAATGAGAAGATGAAGCTCACCGGCAGCGGGCATCTGGACGATATCCTGCCCTGGAACGCGAAGCTTGTCATTCAGCCGGCGCGGTATGATTTCCTTGTCAGTTCCCTGCTGAAGGATGTCCCGGATGACCTTCAGCTCAATCTTGAAGGGGAGGTCGACATGCGGGGCACCGGGAAAAATATCGAAGCTTCCGTGCATATTTATCGTCTGGCGCTGCACCTTTTCGGGCAGTCCTTTTCCAATGATTCCGATATCCGGATGTCTGTCAGGAATCAGAAGCTATTGTTCAGTCCTTTTGCGATACGAAGCGGAGACATGTCGTTCAGAATTCATGGAGGCGTGGAAGTCGGCAGGGAATATGACATCCATCTCGACGGGAGTTCCGCTCTCGCGCCGCTGAAGGGTCTTTCCAGAAAAATCGGGTATCTGAAGGGAAATGCGGATTTTGTTTTTCTCGTTAGCGGTAAATGGGAGAACCCGGAGATCAAGGGGGGCATGACTATTTATGACGCGTCATTCGGCCTCAGAGAATATGCGACATACATAAGCGCGGTAAGCGGGCACATTTACATCGATGAAGACAGGGTCGTTGTCGAAAAGCTGAGCGGGAAGGTTGGCGGCGGGACGGTCGATATATACGGACTTGCCTATCTCAAAGGATTCCAGGTAAAACGGTTTCACCTTGACGCCCGTCTTGAAAATGTATCGGCTAAATTTCAGCAGGACTTCTCCGTCAATTTTGACGGCAGCCTGCTGTACAGAGGCGCCGCGGATTCCATGTTCGTGACGGGCGACATCAGGATTAACAAGGCGCGGTACAGAGAAATGGTCGAGTGGAGGAGTTGGCTTCTGGCAGTCAAAGCCGCGGAAAAAACCAAGTCCGAGGTGTCCGCCTTTGAAAAGACTGAACTGAACGTCCGTATTTCAGGCGGAAAGAATATAACCGTAGACAACAATATCGCACGCGCGCCTGTGCGTATTCGCGGCGATATGGTTGTGAAGGGCACCGTATCAAATCCCATAATATTTGGCAGGCTTGAATCAAAGGAAGGGTATATCTATTTCAGGAATAATGAATTCAGAATTCTTCATGCCAGCGCTGATTTTACGGATCCGAACAGGATTAGGCCTGTTTTGAATCTGTCTGCCGAAACCGCGACGAAGGGCTTTACAATCAGGCTGAATCTTGAGGGTGAAGCGGACCGGTTCAGTCTCGCGCTTTTTTCCGATCCGCCGCTTGAAGAGGTTGATATCCTTTCCCTGCTGACCGTCGGGCAGCTCGGGAAGCAGACGAAAGGGTTTGAGGGTGGAATCGGCGCGGGAGCTGCCACAGCGTTTGTCACAGGGAAACAACAGGATATCATCGAAGAAAGGATCAGGACGCTGACAGGCATAGACAGATTTCAGGTTGAGCCTTATGTTTCAAAATTGAGTGGTACGGTGGAGCCCAGGATAACGGTATCGAAGAGATTTATCGGCGAAAAAGTATTTGTGACTTATACCACGTCAGTAGTTTCGACTGAGGAGCAGGTACTGAAAGTCGAGTATAACCTTAACAGGAACGTCTCTCTAATCGGAACCCGAGATGAGATCGGCAGCGTTGGCGGAGATGTGAAGTTCAGATTTGAATTCAAATGAGAATTTTCCGGTTTGTTTCAGCTTTTATTACATTCTGCCTTGTGCTCTTCACTATCAACGGAGCCCGGGCTTCGGTTGTCGGTGATATCGAAATCCAGGGGTTGCATGTTATGGAGAAGGACGAGCTGCTTTACCTGCTTGGAATCACCCCGGGGGACCCCATAGATGAACCCCGTGTCCGTGAAGGGATTAAGAGGGCCTTTTTGAAAGGGATATTCGACGATATTTCCGTAGAAGCGACCGACGGGGAAGAGAAAAAAGTTATCATCAGGGTAAAGCAAAAAGCTTTTATCAAAGAGATTACCGCTACGGGTGATTACGCCATTCCCCGGAAAACTATACTTTCCTTGTTCCCTCTTAAGGAAAATCAGTATCTCTCATGTGACATGCTCGAAAAGGCCGTGGAAATTCTTAGACGGGAGGCAGCCCTGCGGGGCTACCCGAATGCCAGCATCGAAGCATCTGTCGAAGCAATAAGTAGACCGAACCAAATTGCAGTCCGTCTGAGAGTCGACACAGGCAGGCCTGAAAGGGTTGAGAGGCTTGTCGTCAGAGGCATGACAGATGAAGCGAAAGCCGTTATGGAGTTGTCGGAAGGCGATGTATTTAACCGGAATTTGTTGCAGGACGACATTGACAGGATGGAGAAATATTATAAGAGCCTGCAATATATCCGTCCGGTGATAAAACCTTATATTTATGAAGATGGAGTCCTCACTCTTTCCGTGCTGCCGGGGAAGCGCCTCGCAATTGTGCTCGACGGAAATGAAGTTGTTTCTGAAAAAGTGATTCTCAGAGAAATGCCCTTTTTTGAAGCCGAAGATTTCAATGACGATCTCATCGAGGAATCGATCCAGAGAATGATTTCGCTTTACCATGCCAGTGGATACCCGTTTGCTCAAGTGGCGCCCGTCGTTACGGAAAAGGATGACCTTATCACACTGACCTTTTTTATATTCGAAGGGAAAAGGGTGCGCACGGGCAAGATTTCTTTTGAAGGAACATCACTCAATGAGGAAAGTCTTAAAAATATAATTTCTCTCCAGGAAGGAAAGATATACAACCCCGATTTCATCGAGTCGGACAAGGAGACACTGGGGAATTTTTATTACGCGCTCGGGCACCTCTCGGCAAGGATTGAAGAGTTCCGCACGTCATATGACGAGAGCGCTCAAAAGACGGATATCATTATCACGATAAACGAGGGAACCAGGACTCAACTCGGAACCATTGAAATCGTCGGGATGCAGGCTGTTTCCGAAGATCATCTGAGAAGCATCATTCGGTTGAAACCCGGCGATCCTTACAATGAGGTTGACATATCAGACGCGAGGTACCGCGTTATTGAATTCTACACGTCAAATGGCTTTCCATCAGCGGAGGTCAGTGTCACGAGAGAGTTCGACGCTCAGAGAGCGCATCTTGTTTTTTCGGTTACCGAAGGGCCTTTTGCCGTATTCGGCAAGACTATTGTGACCGGAAATAACAGAACGAAATACCCGGTGATCAAAAGAGAGCTGATAAGCGAAGAAAACGCGCCTTTTGATTACACCATCCTCAGACGGGAAAAACAGAAACTCTACAAGCTTGGCTTGTTTGCGGATATCGACGTTGAAATGCTCGAAGACCATGATTATAAAAGGGACGTTTTGATCAGTGTTCATGAGGCGAATGCAGGCGCTGTTGAATTCGGGTTCGGTTTTTCAGACTATGAGCTTTACAGGGGCTTCCTCGATGTGAGCTACAGAAACCTCTGGGGAATGCACCGCCAGGCTTCTGTGCGCACCGAAGCAAGTTCGCTCGACCGGCGGTTCATCCTGCAGTATTATGAACCGTGGTTTCTAAACAGCATAACCGCTTTCAGGACTTTTTTTCTTGCCGAGCACCGCAAGGAATTAAATGTTGATACCCGCGAGACCCGCTACAGACTGTCACGATACGCCGTAAGCGCCGGAGTTGAGAGAAAATTGAGCGCCGCAATAAAGGCCGAGTTGTTCTATGATTTTTCCGTCGTGAACACATATGACGTAAAACCCGATGTTGTGTTGAGCAGGGAAGATACCGGCTCGCTGGTAATCAGCGGCCTGAGGCTCGGAATTATCTATGACACGAGGGACGATCCGTTTTCTCCAAGCGCCGGAATTCTCTCGGGACTCTATGCCAAGATTACGTCCCCGCTTTTTTTTTCAGAGTCCGATTTCATCAAGCTGAGTTTTTACGGAAATCTCTACCATGAACTCCTGCCGGGGCTTGTCATCGCTGCCTCAATCCGCGGGGGCGTCGCGGAAGGGTACGGAGGCACATCAGAACTCCCCATTGTGGAAAGGTTTTTTCTTGGCGGCAGGACTACAGTGAGGGGATATGAGCAAGATACGCTTGGGCCAAAAGGATCTGACGGCAACCCTACGGGCGGCAATATATTTATCATGCAAAACCTTGAAATGCGCATTGCCATGGGAAAAGGCATCGGGCTTGTGGCTTTTCTTGACGGAGGCAACGTATGGCCCAATATTAAGGATATGGCCTTTTCAGACGGCAAATTCACGGCGGGACTCGGATGCCGCTATGATACTCCTGTCGGTCCTTTGCGAATTGATTACGGTCATAAGCTGCGGAGAGAAAGGGATGAGAGCAGAGGGGAAATTCATTTCAGCATCGGCCATGCGTTTTAACGGATTTGGCTCCCAATTTTTTTTCTGTCTGTTGTGCGCTTCTTTTTTGACGGCGCTGCTATGCGCGCCGCTCTGCGCCGGGATTAGTGACAGGGTGGCGGCATACGTGGATAATGAGGCGATCACGCTCACCGAACTGGAGGAGAAATACGCTGAAACAGCAGTTCTTGTCCCCTCCGTTACAAGGGAAGAGGTCCTGAATACCATGATCAACAGGATCCTTCTGATAAGAGAGGCAAAAAAAATACGCCTGAAGTCGGAAGGCGAGGATGCATTGCTGAAAGAGTATATGAATTTGAAAATACGCGCATTCATACGGATACGGGATGAAGAGATAAAGAACTTTTATGATCTGCATGCTGACGATTTCCAGGGGAAAGAACTTGACGAACTGAGAGAAGAAATTGAGAGCTATCTTATCGAGCAGGAGATGAATAAACGGGTCGGGGAGCATATTGCTGAACTGAGAGGAGGGGCCTGTGTTAAGGTGCAGCTTATCCGGGCGCCTCATAAATAAAACGTTGCCCTGAAGAAATTATGAAAAGGTTTTTTTTCGCAGAGGCTGTTCAATGAAGAAGCTTCTCATAACCATGGGGGACCCTGGGGGGGTAGGTCCGGAAATAACCGTAAAAGCGCTCTGCGCGCCGGGCGTCAGGAAAGCATGCATCCCGATTGTGATAGGCGATTCCACGGTTATGGGAAAAGCCCTGCGTCTTCTCGGAAATCCATGTCAACTGCGGGAAGTACAGTCAACCGATGAAGCGGGGAACTGCCGCAATATTCTATATATTATGGGCTCGATCAACGGCGCAAAGTCCCGCTTTCCCCGCAACAGGCCGTCTGCCGAAGGCGGAAGGGCGAGCGCCGGCTATATCAGGAAGGCTGTTGATCTTTTGATGCGCAGGCAGGCGGACGGCATGGTTACGGCCCCTATCTCCAAGGAAGCCCTGAACATGGCCGGGTTCACATGGCCGGGGCATACGGAGATGCTTGCTGAATTATCCCGTACGAGACAATACGCGATGATGCTTATTGGCGGACCTCTCCGCGTTATCCTCGTTACGATCCATACCGCCCTGAAGAATGTCCCCGGTCTGATCTCCAGACGGAAGATAGTGAGCGCAATCCGTCTTGCCAAAAAAGCGTGTGATATGCTGCAGATACGAAATCCGAAGATCGGGGTCGCGGCGTTGAATCCGCACGCGGGAGAAGCTGGAATTTTCGGGGAGGAGGAGATAACCAAGATTATGCCCGCCATCAGGCAGGCGAGGAGTGAGGGGATGCCTGTTGCGGGCATGTTTCCTCCGGACTCTATTTTTTATAAAGCATATCAGGGCGAAATTGATATTATTGTCTGTATGTATCACGATCAGGGACTGATCCCACTAAAAATGATTGCCTTTGATAAAGGCGTGAATGTGACTGTAGGGCTCCCCTTTGCGCGCACATCCCCCGGCCATGGAACGGCATATGATATAGCGTGGAAGGGCATCGCGAATCCCTCGGGCATGGTTGAGGCAATCAAACTGGCCGCCAGGCTCAGAGTTTAATATCCTATCAGAATGAAAAAGGTATATACCCTTGGCACGGGCAGAAGGAGTGAAGAGGATTTCATAGAAATTCTGCACTCTTATGATATCAAGTCTCTGATTGATGTGCGGAGCTTTCCGAAAAGCAGCATCCCCGTATTTTCGCGGGAAAATCTCAGGAATCTTCTTGCCCGCGAAGGGATCGCATATCATTTCCTGGGGAAGGAACTCGGCGGGTTCAGAAAGGGAGGATACGTCTCTTACCTCGTAACGGACGAATTCATGCGCGGGATCGGCCTCCTTGAGTCAATCGCCTGTAGTCGGCTCTGCGTGATTGTCTGTGCCGAGCGGTTTCCATGGAAATGCCACCGGAAATGGATCTCACGGGAATTGCACAAGAGGGGCTGGCGGGTAGAGCATATTATTGATAAGGGGAAATTGTGGGTTCCGGAATAAAATTGGGACACGAACTGTCCGGAGACATTAAAATTCCGCATAGCAGAAATACACTGATTTTGATAAAATTTGACAGAATCTCTGTGTAGAAGGAGCAGAATAAAAGAGGTCATTTTTATATTGGAGGAAGATATCGAAGGCGGTTTTGCTGCACATTCACTGAGCTTTTCCATATTTTCGCAAGGTCGGACTATAGAAGTAATCAAGGAAAAAATCAGGGACGCCATAAGGCGCCGCTTCGAGAATTCTCAAAAACATCGCTCACTATTTGAAAATTGAAAAAGATATACTGATAAAAGACCTTTTCGAAGGCAACTAATATTTGCCATGTCTGTGTACTCTCACAGCAAGCTTGCAACCTACGAAACCTGCCCCCGGCAGTATAAGCTCAGATATATTGACCGGATAAGACCCCCTGAAGGGGAAGAAGGCATCGAGGCATTTCTCGGAAGCAGGGTGCATGAAGTCCTCGAGAAGCTCTATAAGGAACTCATCCTCACAAAGCTTAATTCCCTTGAAGACCTACATGCATATTATAAAAATCGGTGGGAGAAGAACTGGCATGACAACGTCGTCATTGTGAAGAAGGATTTCACCAAAGACCATTATTACGATACCGGTCTTCAGGCGATAGCCAACTACTACAAGCGGCATTATCCCTTTAACCAGTCGAAGACCCTCTCAACAGAACGTCTGATCGTTTTCAAGATAGGGGACTATACCATGCAGGGGTTCATAGACAGGTTAAGTCATGACGGGAAGGGAGTTTATGAAATTCATGACTATAAAACTTCCGCCTACCTGCCTTCCCAGGATGAACTGGATGAAAACAGGCAACTCGCCCTCTATCAGATAGGCATTCAAGAACACTTCAGAGACGCACGGGATATTGTTCTCAAATGGCATTACCTCGTTCATGACAATGAATTTACCTCGACCCGTTCCGGCGCCCAGCTGGCAGATCTCCAAAAAGAGGTCTTATCCCTTATTAAAACAATAGAGAAAGATGCGACATTCAGGCCTGTGGAGAGCGGTTACTGCGGCTGGTGCGATCTGGATGTCTATTGCCCGGCCAGGAAGCATGCGATTGAGGTTGAAGAATTGCCGGCCAATCAATATTTGAAAGAAGAAGGGGTTTCGCTCGTCAATAAATATGCATCGGTGAAAGCGCAGATAAAGGAACTCAGGGAGCAACAGCGGCAGTTGGAACTGAAACTTGATCTTATCGCCGGTGCTGCCGCCGAATACGCTCGTAGCAGAGATATCACATCCATCAGCGGAAGTGAATACAAGTTGAAGATATCAGAGCGCAAGGGCTATCAGTTTCCCCATGCACATGAAGAAGATCGGGAAGACCTCGAAAAGTTCATCAAGAAGGTAGGTATGTGGGAGCAATTGTCCATGCTGAATATTAGAAGATTGGAGAAAGTCGTTGAAGATGAAGAACTCAGTCAAAAGGTCAGAAACGATCTGATTAAATTCGCAGAGGAAAAAGACATGGTGAGTGTGAAGTTGGTGAGGAAGCGGGAAGGATGGGACTAAATGAATGTAATATGACCAGATCAACATTA
>CAZKLK010000029.1:0-14968 GCA_964553535.1 uncultured Nitrospiraceae bacterium | reverse complement strand
TGCAGCGAAGCAATCTCGTCGTATGAAAGGAGATTGCCACGCACCTTGCAGGCGCCCGCAATGACGCGTTTATCAATCGTTCGAGATAGTTATCGCTGGATTTGGGATTTTGGTTGCTTTCGAAAAACAGGTTTTTCCTATAAATAGAGAAAGCTTTCGGCGGATGGAAATCACGATCAGGAACTTTTTATAAGCTTTTCCGATAATCTCTCGGGCATATCTTATATTGCTCTTTGAACAACCGGTTAAAATGTTCAAGACTTCTAAAGCCTATTGAAAAAGCTATATCTGTTATGCTCAAATCATGATTTCCCAGCAACTCGGCAGCCTTCCTGATTCTGATATCGTTCAAATATGATATGCAGCTCTTTCCGAATCTGCTCTTGAAATCCTTGCAAAAATCATATTTGTTCTGCCCGGCGCTCTTCGCAAGCCGGTCAAGTGTAAGATCTTTCATATAGTTATTTTCAATATATTCTCCTATTCCATCCATTAGAAAATCTTTTTCTTTCCCAACACTCCCTGTTTCCTCATCTGCATGTGTAGATTTGCCTTCAAGAACTTCGGCAACCCTCTTTTTCAGATATTTCAGACTCAGTGGTTTCCTTATATAATCTGTCATGCCCATTCTCAATGCCTTGAAAATAATGCTCTCGTGATGATAAGCCGTCATCATAATTACAGGAATGCCCGGATATGAAGTTCGGATTTCCCTGGTCAGATCGAATCCGTCACAATCGGGAAGAATATAATCAACAATCAGAAGATTTATAGTATTCTTAAAATAAGCGGTTGCTTCCAAATATTTTACTGCCTCGAACACGTCATATTCCGTGCCGAGGGAATCCTTTACGACTTCTCTAACGTGCACGTCATCCTCTACCAAAAGAATTGTTTTTCGCTTCATCTTTTGTTACACCACCTTTGTTTATATGCGTGCGGGAGTTCGCATTCATTGAAAAATCAGCGAGAACTCCCCGTGGTTTTGCCACAGGGATGAATTGTTTCCCCATCCGTGTCATTGCCCGACTTGATCGGGCAATCCAGCCTTCGACATGCATGTCCTGAGCAATGTGTCATGGTGAGCTCGTCGAACCGTGGATCCCCCGGTCAAGCCGGGGGATCCATGGCATTGGGTTTGAATTTTACGTCCTGCGCTTTTGGCGCGGGGGTCGTAACGAACAGACTCCATTAATATTATGCAATTGCTTAATATATGCAAATTAATAATACTTATAAATTCATAAATAGAGTTTGTTCTTCTCTTTGGTGTTAAAAAGAAGTGCGTGTGCCGTTACGTATTCCAATCATTGAATGCCTGAAAAAATACCCATGCCGCAGACTTCTCTTTATGTGTCGTGCCTCATCTGTTTTTTAGATTAAAAAAATTTCATTTGTCTTTTACAGCTCTTTCATGTTTCTATGAATAAGCGCGTATGATTATGAGAATGAGAATCTTTTTTGAGAGGGTTCTCCCACAGGGGGAAAGATATTGCAGAGAAAGGAGGTGATTAGAGGTGAGGAAAAGTCTTTTAATTATCTCAATGCTGCTTGTTTTCGCAATCGCCGTCGCGGGGTGTGCAACAAAAGGCGATCTCGCCCGGGTGGAAACACAGGAAAAGCTGATCGGGGCGAAAGCCGATCAGGCGGCTCAGGATGCGCAGTCCGCCAAGTCTGCGGCTGACGCGGCGGTATTGAAAGCGAATGAAGCCGCAGCCCGCGCCGAGGAAGCTGTCAAGAGGGCAGAAGAAAGAGAGAGGATTGCCGCAGAAAAGGAGAGGATCGCCGAAGAAAAAGCAAAACAGGCCGAAGCTGTTTTCGAGAAATCAATGAAGAAGTAGAACGACGCCATGCATGGGATTTTCCCCTGTATCTTTTGTGAGCGCGAAAAGGAAGCGGAAGGATCATGAAACCCTTCCGCTTCCTTTGAATCTTCAGTATTATTAAATATGATGCATTTGTCTGAGGCATCAGGAAAACGATCGAGGATGCAATCGTCAACCGGACCATCGACAGACTCAAGAGGGTGCATGGTGAAGAGTCGGCGCAGGTTAGGTGAGCGCGTTTGCTGTTTCCTTGTCTGCATCATCATGACGCCGCTGCTTATGTGCGCATGCAGTCATTTCAAGGAGGGATTTCAAGCCGGATCGCCGTTCAAAGAAGCTAATGATTTTTTCAGCGCGGGGAACTACGAGGCCTCCCTCAGCAGGTATGAGCGGATTCTTGAAAAAGATCCAACCGCGGGAGACAGGGTCCTTTTCGAGATGGGCATCATTTATGCGTATCCTGAGAACCAATACAAAGATTATCAGAAGGCACTGGAATGTTTTCAGAAGCTCGTGCAGAATTACCCGGGAAGCGTGTACGGGCAGGACAGTAAGATGATGATCTTTCAGATCAAGAATGTCATCATGAAAGATCAGACGATTGCTGCGCAGCAGGCGCAGATTGAGACATGCCAGCAGAGGGTTCTGACCCTGCATCAAAAGATTGAAGCGTTGGAACAGGAGATAAAGAGCAAAGAGAACGAGATTCATGCACTGCAGAATGAGTTTTTTGCACTCCGGCAGGAACCGGCAGACAAGGTTCTGATAGAGAAGAAAGAACGGCGCCTGACGTTGTTCTCGAAAGGCAAGGTGATCAAGACATACAAAATAGCCCTGGGGGGGGACCCGGATGGCCCTAAAGAACGGCAGGGCGATAACAAAACGCCGGAGGGTGTTTACGTGATCGAGTCAAGAAACAGGGACAGCGGGTATTACCTTTCTCTCCGTATTTCCTATCCGAACGAGAGGGACAAAAAGCGGGCGAGGGAACTTGGTGTCTCTCCGGGCGGCGATATCATGATCCACGGCATTAAAAATGGGTTTTCGTGGGTTGGCGGTTTCCACACGCGGGTTGACTGGACAAAAGGCTGTATTGCCGTTACAGACGAGGAGATTGAGGAAATCGACAAGTTAGTGCCCGATGGTACGATTGTCGAAATAAAGCCTTAGAAGAGCCCGATATATCGCCACATCCTGCTCTGCCTTTGCTGAACGCCCCGAACAGTCACAATTTGTTATTTCCCGCCGGCAGGTTCAACCAGGATGCCGTCTATTTCCAGATCTATCCTCAAGCGTTTTGCCGCATCTCCGGCTTCGCCGGCATTATTGAAAGGGCCGGCGATAACGCGGTGGAAGCCTTCTGTCGATAGCACCCTTGCCGGGATTTGCGGGCCCTGATGGTTGATGATGGCGGCGAGCCTCTGCGCATCCTTCTTATCACGCAATCGCGCAGCCAGAACGTACCACGCGTCCGCTCTCAGCTCCGGCGCCACCGGCTTGCCATATAACACATCAGGGTGTTTGACTTCTAACGTTTCCGCGACCCTATTTTTGTCCCCTTCGCGGAGCTCAAATACGGGAACAGGAATTCCCCGGGCTTCAGCCACCACGTTCTCAACTTTTCCCCAGTCGAGTGCGCGCCCCGATTTCTTTCCAATACTTCTCAGTTTTGCGTAAATCTTTTCCAGACCGGTCGTGTCCGAGTCATCTAAGGATTTATGCACTTCCAAATAAACGATTCCGTCGCGGCGCCCTATTAGATATGGCTGGTTGACGATGTGGACAGGCGTTTTGACCGGCGTGCTTTCGTAGAGCCTCTTTATGTCCTCCGGATAGAGTCTTATACACCCGTTCGTTGCCCTGAGGCCGATACTGGCCGGCTTATTTGTGCCATGGATCAAATATCCTGACTTGCTCAAATAGAGGGCATATTCCCCCAATGGATTCAAAGGGCCCGGAGGGACTTTCGGCGGCAGCGGGTCTCCTTTCTTTCGGTGATCTTCGGCGATCGATGCAGGTACGTACCATGTCGGCCGGAGCATCTTACGCTCAATATGCATTTGCCCCAATGGGGAGGGCCGCTCGCTGGTGCCTATGCCGATTGGGTAAGTTGAGACCGACCCGCCATCACCCTTAAAGTAGTAGAGTCTCATCGCGGCTAAATTGATGACGATGCCTTTTCGGGGGGCGTCCGGCAGGATAAAGCTGAGAGGCAGCAAAATACGTTCTCCAGGCCGAGGAACCCATATGTCTATCCCCGGATTCGCGGCGCTGATACCGTTGATCCCCAGGCTGAAGTGTCTTGCGATGTCCGGCAGCGTATCTCCCTCCTCGAGGCGGATAATGGCCGGCCGGCCGATGACATCAACTTCTTTCGCGAGCAAAAAATCATTTCGTTCGATCGTTTCTTCCGGATGGAGCGGAGGCGGCGGCGCCCCGACCTGCGCTATTTTGTAAGTAGCACAGCCATGCAAGGACAAGATGCATATCGAAAGAATTGTCAGAAAAAGCCTGTCGGTCAGCGGAAGCAGGGGAACGGGACGGCAAATGGAATGAATGAGGAGCTTCTTTGCGTGAATAAAGGGAACGAACCATTTCGCAGTCAAGCGGCAGATCTTATTAAGGCCTCTCATAACCACCGGTCAGGAATTTTTGCTCTCCTGTTCTTTGGCTTCGTCCCACAATCCGTCCATTTCCTCGATGGTCATTTCTGTAAGTTTTTTACTTTGTTCCGCCGCCTTCGACTCGATATAGTGAAAGCGCTGGGTGAACTTGCTGATTGTCTTTCGATGCGCGTCTTCGGGGTTGACTTCGATAAACCGTGAGAGGTTCACCAGCATAAAGAGGACATCTCCCAGCTCATCTTCCATTTCATCTCTGTTGCCCATCTGTATTGCTTCTCTGAATTCGCGCATCTCTTCATCCACTTTTTTCAGGACGTCTTCGACTTTATCCCAGTCGAATCCGACCTGCGCCGCTCTTTTCTGCAGACGGTGCGCCCTCAGCAGGGACGACATCGCGCGCGGCACTCCATCGAGAATAGAGTCCCGGCATTTCCCCTCCTGTTTCTTCATCAATTCCCACTGCTTGAGGACTTCTTCGGGGGTCCGGCACGCCGCGTCACTGAAGACGTGCGGGTGACGTCCGGTCATCTTTGTGCCTATTCCTTCGATAACATCCGACATGGAGAATTCTTCCCGCTCTTTCGCAATCTGGCACTGGAAGATAATCTGAAACAGAAGATCACCGAGTTCTTCCCGTATTTTGACAGGGTCATTTTCCTCGATTGCCTCAATGAGTTCGTATGCCTCTTCAATTATATAGGGCTTGAGGGACTCCCTGGTCTGGACCCTGTCCCAGGGGCACCCCTGCTCGCTCCGGAGTTTTTCCATGATATAGAGTAATTCCTGAAAATCCATAATGTAAAAAACAGTTGTATGGAATTCCGCGCCCGGGCACGTCCGACAGCAGCGAAAAGATTACAGCGGGCACGGGGCCGGGTTAAACTGAACGACCCGTCGCTTGAATCCTGAGTCCCTCGAATCCTTGAACCCTTTGTTATTTTACGATATCCAGTATTATTTCCCTCTCCTCCATATCGACTCTGTCAACTCTCACCCGAACGGCCTGTCCCATCGAATACGGTCTCCGCGAGTTCCGTCCGACAAGCCGCATCCGCCGCTCATCATACTGATAGAAGTCGTCCGTCAGATATGATACATGCACAAATCCATCAACGTAAAAGTCTTTTAATCTGACTTTTAACCCGTAGGGTGTGACAGCCGCTATCCTGCCACTGAATTCATCCCCGGATCTGCCTCTCATGAACCACGCCCTCATTGCATCAATGACTTCGTTCTCCGCCTGATCTGCGCGACGCTCCAGTCGGGAAGAGTGGTACCCGATATCAGGCAGAATTTTTTGCAGTTCCTGGATGCGTTTCCCCGGCAGGTGTTTCCTCTGCAAAACCTCCCGCAATATTCTGTGAACAATAAGGTCGGGGTACCTCCTTATCGGCGAGGTAAAGTGCGTGTAACATTTTGACGCCAAACCAAAATGCCCGGCATTAATCGGTGAATAACGCGCCTGCTTCATGCTGCGCAATAACATGTAATGAATAATTTCCTCCTCAGGCTTCCCTTTTACCCGCTTCAAAATACCCGGGAAGTCCCTGGTTCTGAGGGGTTGTTTCAACACTGAGACGGCCTTAATGACCTTGGCAATGCTCTCCAGTTTAACCGGATCCGGCTCCTCATGGATTCTGAAGAGGATCGGAACCCCGAGAGCTTCAAGATGCTCTGCGACAGCCTCATTTGCCGCGATCATGAATTCCTCAATGATCATATGCGCATAATTTCTTTCTGCCAGAAGAATATTCTCAGGGGCTCCCCGGATATCCAGCAGCACTTCCGGCTCAGGCAGGTCGAAATCAAGGCTTCCGCGTTCCAGCCTTTTCCCCCTGAGAATGCCGCATAACTCTCCCATGAGTTCAAAATCCCGCAGGAGGTAGTCATACCTGCTTCTTTCGTTTGGTTCGTTGTCGATGAGTATCTTTTTCACTGATGTGTAAGTCATCCGCGCATCGCTGAGAATGACGCTCGGATATAATTTCGAACCGAGTCTTGTCCCGGACCTGTCATAGTCAAGTTCAATGGTTAATGTGAACCGCTCCTCGCGAGGTTTCAGACTACAGAGACCTTCGGAGAGCTCCTTCGGAAGCATGGGGATTACCCTGTCCGGGAAATAGACACTCGTGCCCCTGCTGCGCGCCTCGAGATCGACGGCAGAATCCCAATTGACGTATGCGCCCACATCAGCGATATGCACAAACAGCGTATATCCATGTTTTGACAGTTTTATCGAAACCGCATCGTCAAAGTCCTTTGCCCGCTCACCGTCAATCGTAACCGTATGAAGGGCCCGCAGGTCTTTGCGTTTCTGTTCAAGTCCCTTGCCTGACGGCTCCTTCTTTGTGATCGCGGCTGCCTCATGATGCACGGCGAGCGGAAATTTTCTCGGGAGATCAAATTCATCAATAATCGATTCGACTTCTGCCTTCGGGTCCTGCGGTTTTTTCAGAATTTTGATTATCCTGACAGCAGGCGGCCTGCTGCCGGACGGGAATGAGATCATCCTGGCGATTACTTTCTCGCCGTGCTTTGCTCCGGCGCGGTCTTTCTCAGCCACCGGCAGATCAAAGGGGACGGACTTGTCCTTAGGTTTCACATAAAAACCCGTCTTTGAGCTTTCGAATATTCCGGCTACTTTGTCATGCACTCTTTCAATGACCCTGATGATACTTCCGGCCCGTTTCCGGGCGTCTTCAATACGCGCAATAACCCTGTCGCGGTTCAATGCCCCGCATGTCGAGCGGGCGGGTATGAATATGTCGCGCTCACCCGGTTTTTCCGTAATCACAAAGCCATACCCTTCCCGGTGCGCCTCGAAATAGCCACTCGCGAGACACATATTTTCGGGTGGTCCGTAAAGTCCCTTGCGGGTTAAAACCAGCTCTCCGGATTTCACAAGCATTTTAAGTATTTTTTTGACCGCGCGGGCTTCTTTGTGATTTAATCCCATGAGCGCGACAATTTCTCCGAAGCTGAGCGGCCTCTTTGTTTTTTCCTTGAAAAAAGCGAGAATCTGTTCTTTATTTGCCGTCATACACTTTATTTATCACAGTGACGCATGTTATTGACAGGGTCGGTCAATTGTGATACTTTCAATAATACCTGAAATGACAGAAAATGACAGATAAAGCAAGCAAAGTCAAAGAAGCCCAGAAGTATCTTGCCCGCGGGCAGCTCGATAAGGCTATCGCCGAGTGGGAGAAATTAACAAAGGAATATCCTGATGGCAGTACTTTTAATACCATCGGAGATCTCTACCTGAAAAACGGCGACAAGGCAAACGCTGTAAATTCCTATCACCACGCCGCCGATTATTTTAGACGGGAAGGTTTTGTTCTCAAGGCATTCGCTTTATATAAGAAGATTCTGAATATAGATCCCAATGACGATCGCGCGCTTCTCGAACTCGGAGAACTGAATGAGGCAAAAGGGCTGATCACCGATGCGATGCAATTCTACCGTGCAGCAGCGGAGAGCATCTCGAAAACGGGCAATAGGGAAAGACGCCGGGCGGTATATGAGAAAATTCTTGCGATATCTCCCGCGGATATTCCCCTGAGGGCGGGACTCGCCGAACTGCATATGCAAGATGGAGCGATATCCGAAGCTGTCCGGCATTACTTTCGTATAGCTCAAATTAAGGCTGAATCAGAGGACACGGACGGCGCGATTGAATATTACCGGAAAATTCTCGCTTTGGAGAAAGAAAACCGTCAGGCTTTGCTGGAACTCATCGCCGTGTATGAGCTGGCCGGCAGCATGGAAAAGGCTTTGGAACAGGCAACAGAGGCGATATATCTTCTTCCCAGGGATGCTGAAATCTTGATGAGGGCGGCGGGTATAGAGTGGACGCTCGGGAAATTTGACGAAGCGAAGGAGCGTCTCAATCGTGTTACCGACCTGGAACCGGCGAATCTTAGAGCGCGCAAGATGCTGGCGGAACTGTATTTAAAGGAGGGCAACCGGCAGAAGGCATGGCAGGAGTACCTTGCCGTCTTGGATGAAGTCCTTCTCGAAGAAAATCAGGGTGAGGCTTTGACGTTGCTTGAATCTTTCAAGGACATCGATCCGGTGGAGACAGGGAAAAGGCTTATAACGCTCTTTATGCATAGCGGGCGGAAACAGCAGCTTGTGCAGCAGCTCCAGGACCTTGGAGATATTTTCATGCAGAATGGAAAGCGGCGGGAAGCGCTCAATTATTACCGGGAGGCAATCGGGTTTGCGCCTGATGACGGCGTATTGAAAAATACGGTCAATGAACTCGAGCAGGAACTCGGTGATGAATCTGTCTCAATCGATGCGGAAAGGAAACCTGCCGAAGCGGCGGTCGATGCGAACAGTTTTATTCTGCAGGAGCGTGACATTGACGAGGATGAAATATTTGAGAAGCCGGAATCTGTGTCCACTGAAGAAACCGGGATGGAGAATAAATTGATTTTACCGGATCAGATGGACGCGGATTCGAAAAAAAGCCCGGCAGGAAAGGTGGCCGGAGAGGAAAAGCAGGAATCGGATGCCGCGGGAAGTGAAATCAGGGATGCGGGAGAGATACCTGTCCCGCCGCACGACGGGAACGTCATGGATATTTTTGATGAATTCAAGAAAGGGCTTGAGAAGGAAATTGCGGCGGAAGATTACGAGACGCATTATAATCTGGGCATCGCGTACAGGGAAATGGGGCTGCTTGATGACGCGATACGGGAGTTCCAGGTGTCGCGGAATGATCCGGGAAAGTTTATTCATTCTTCGATTATGCTCGGCGCTTGTTACGAGGAAAAAGGCCTGTATCCGCTTGCCATCGACATCTTAAAAAGTTCGCTCGCAATGATGAAAGAAAAGGATGAACCGTACTGGATAATGCAATATGGCCTCGCCGAAGCGTATGAGAAGAACAACAATATGGCGGAGGCATTGGACGCCTACCTGAAGGTGTTTGGATGGAATTCTCAATTCCGCGATGTCTCCCAAAAAATCAATGCACTGAAGGACGCTGTTAGTAAAATCTCGGACCAGCAAGAGCGGAAGGGAAGGAAGGACAGGGTATCTTACCTGTAACCTTTGCGCCTGAGGCGCGGTCTGCCCGCCGGCAATAGGACTTTTCATGGATTATTTGGAATATTTTCAACTGAAAGAACATCCGTTTTCGAACGTTGTCGACAGCCGTTTTTACTATGACGGTCCCGTTCATTCCGACGCGATGCTGAAGCTCAGGTATGCGGCGGACACGCGTAAGGGCCTCGCGGTCGTTATCGGGGGGATCGGCACGGGCAAAACAACGCTTGCCCGCAGGTTTCTTGAAGAGTTGGACGAAGAGGCATATGAGGCGGCGCTCCTGGTAGTCGTGCATTCCAGCGTGAGTTCAGAATGGCTGTTCAAGAAATTGGCGATACAGCTCGGCGTGAAAGAAGTCAGGGATAACAAGGTTGAGCTCCTTTCTCAGATATACCGGCGACTCCAGGACATTAGCGGGGAGAACAGGAAGGCGGTTGTTATGATTGATGAGGTCCAGATGCTGAATTCCAGGGCGATTATGGAAGAATTCAGGGGGCTCCTCAATATGGAGACGGCGGGGGGCAAAATGATCAATATATTTTTTTTTGGCTTGCCGGAACTCGAAGACGTCCTCTCCCTTGACGAGCCTCTTAAGCAGCGTGTTGCCATGAAGATAAGGTTAAAGGAATTTTCGGAGCAGAATACCAGAGATTACATTATGCACAGGCTGTCCGTCGCGGGAAGCAACAGGGAAATATTTTCCGGTGACGCAATTCAGGGCATTTTCGAGTGCACGCGGGGAACGCCCAGGCTAATCAACACCGTTTGCGACAATGCCCTTCTGGAAGGATATCTCTCCAGGAAAAATGTTATAGACGGGGCTATCATCAGGACGGTCTCGGTTGATCTCGGCCTGATCGCCGGAGAGAAATGATATGTTCTTGACATTGAGTGTAACCGCGTAGCGGGCTAACTCTATTCGGATTTTTGAAGGGTGCCATACGGCGTCTATAAAGGCCGGATTATCGTATCGGATTGTAATTGTCTTCCCGTCATCGAGTGAGACGGTCTGCATTACAGGGAGCATGGTCTTCTTGTCTATCCGGATTGTTCTGGCGCTATTGTGCAGAATGTAAAAACCTTCGTCCTCTTCCGCAGTATAGGGTTTGAGGTCCCACCAGAAAAGACAATCCCGGACGCCGTATGAAAGCAAAAGGCCCCTGTTCCGGTCCACCGGCGGATTGCTTTTTAAGTTGCCGTTTTCAGCAGTCATTTCGAAAGCGAGGAATCCGAGCGAATATATCCGCAATGACAGGTCGCCGTTTTTGAGCACGCTGAGTACGCCGTCTCCCCTTATTTCCGAATCGTCTTTTTCGAGGACTATGGAAAACGTGGCTCCGATGGAAGTGATTGCGCTTCGCGCCGAGAGAGACTCCTGCAAACTGAGCCCGTCGATATCGGGAGGGACTGTATGCCTGACACTGCAGGAAAAGAAAATCAGAAAGGCGCTAATGAAAAACAGTTTTGATGCATTCTTCCACATTTTTTACTCCAGTCACATGCAGTCCAAACGTATCCCGCATCTTTGCGGCATTCCCCGCCGGGATCACGGCTCGCCTGAAACCGATTTTTGAAGCCTCCTTAAGGCGGGCTTCCGAATTTGCGACTGCGCGTATTTCGCCCGACAGGCCGACTTCGCCGAACACAAAGGTATGCTGATCAATAGGGACATCCTTCAGGGATGATACGATTGCCGTGACAACCCCGAGATCAACGGCAGGTTCGATCAGTTTTAGGCCCCCGACAACATTGACAAATATATCCATTCCACCGAGGTGGAGTCCGGCTTTTTTTTCAAGGACAGCCACGAGCAGATTTACTTTGTTGAAATCGACCCCGATTGTCGTCCTTCGCGGCAAACCGAAATTTGTCTGCGAAACCAGCGATTGCAGTTCAACCATGAGCGTCCGCGTCCCTTCAATGCTTGCCACGACGGCAGAACCCGAGACCTGCAGAGGTCTCTCGAGAAGAAAGAGTTCCGAAGGGTTATCGACTTCAAGCAGTCCGGAATCCGACATCTCAAAAATTCCGATCTCGTTTGTAGATCCGAATCTGTTTTTGACTGTTCTCAGGATGCGGTAGGAGTGTCCCCGGTCTCCCTCAAAATAGAGGACGGTGTCCACGATATGTTCGAGTATTCTTGGCCCTGCAATGGCCCCTTCCTTGGTGACATGGCCGACAAGAAAGACCGGGATATCCGACCTTTTCGCGAAAAGCATGAGTTTTGCGGCGCACTCCCGGACCTGACTCACCGACCCGGGCGCGGAGAGCAGTTCTTCCGTATAAACGGTCTGGATGGAATCGATTACCATCACGCCGGGCTCAAGCTTCGATGCTGCCTGCAAGATGGTTTCGAGAGAAGTCTCAGGGAGCAGAATGATCTCGCCTGAATGTATGGAAAGCCTCTCAGCCCTGATTTTTATCTGTTCCGGGGATTCCTCGCCCGATACATACAGTCCTTTTCCGGATGACCGGGTTATTCCTGAAACTGCCTGTAAAAGCAGGGTGGATTTGCCGATGCCCGGGTCGCCTCCGACAAGGATAACCGAACCTGCAACGATTCCGCCGCCGAGAACTCTGTCGAGTTCAGCTATCCCGGAAGATGCGCGCTGCGAAGAGGCAGGCTTAACGGAATTGAGAGGCTGGGGCCGGGATTTGCCGAAATGGGATGCTGCCGACGCATGTCGGGACGCTGTTTCCTTTTTCTCTTCGGCAAAGCTGTTCCACGCATTGCAGTCGGGACATTTGCCCAGCCATTTCGGGCTTTCGCAGCCGCAGGACTGACACTGGAAAAATGTTTTAGTTTTCATCCACGAGATAGTCTTTCAGTTTATCCTTAAGAGAATCGGGCCACACCTCGTTGTAAAGAAAAGCGTCGACTTCTTCCCTGGTGAGGGTCTGCTTGATTTCTACCGGAAGACTTCTGAGCGCCTGCATCCTTTCAGTATCCAATTTCCCTTTGCCGGTGTCGTTTCCCATATTGCCTCCTTCAATTCGCATATTCTTGTTAAAGATTCAATATTCCCATTCCGCTGCCCGGATAATATGCCTCTTCAATCGCTTTCATCACAAATTCCTTGGCCGTCCTTACCGCCTCCAGCGGCGAGTAATCGCGGGCTATCAGCGCAGCTACTGCCGATGAAAATGCGCATCCGGTTCCATGATATTCTCCCTGTATTTTTTCCCCGTCGATAACATGGAGTGCTCCGTCATAGTAAACGTCTGTCGCTTTTCCCCGCAGATGACCGCCGGTTATTACAATGATTTCCGGACCCATGGCCTTCAGAGCTCGCGCGGCTTCCTCCATGCCCTTCTGTCCTTCGATCATGATGCCCGTGAGGACAGAGGCTTCATGGATGTTCGGCGTTATGACCTTTGACAATGGAAAAAGTTTCGAACGAATAAGATCCAGCGTCCCCTCATCAACAAGGCTCGTCCCGGAAGAGGAGACGGTCACCGGGTCGATAACGATGTTCCGGAGCTTGTTGCTGGAAAAGACGTCCGCAAGGACATCGGCTGTCCATCTGCTGTAAAGCATCCCGACTTTGACGGCGGACGGCTTTATATCCGAAAGCAGGATCAGAAGTTGTGTTTCAAAAGAGTGCCTGTCAACGGGAAAGACGGCATCCACACTAACAGTATTCTGCGCGGTTATTGATGAGACAATGGAAATACCGTGGACGCCGAATGACTTGAATACCTTTAGGTCCGCCTGCAGGCCCGCTCCGCCTGTCGGGTCAGAGCCGGCAATCGTAAGGGCCGTCGTCATTTATGAACACTCTTTGTTTGTTTCTCAATCTCATTTCAGAACTATTACAGAACTCTCCGGAGTGAGTAAAAAGAAAAAAATTTAACAGGCTATTTCTGTTTCCGCAGTGCCCGCTCGACTGTCCTGATTGCGCAGAACTCACCGCACATGCTGCACACGTCCTGTTGCGCCGACGGCGCCTGTGAGCGCCATTCCCTGACTCTTTCAGGATCGAGGCTCAGCGCAATCTGACCGTCCCAGTCCAGATTTTTTCTGTGCTGCGCCATCTTTCTGTCGCGTGCGATTGCCGATGGTATCCCCTTTGCAATGTCAGCTGCATGAGCGGCTATTTTTGATGCTATAACCCCTTCCCTCACATCATCGGTGTTTGGAAGCCTGATGTGTTCTGATGGAGTGACATAGCACAGGAAATCAGCGCCGGCAGCGCCGGCAATTGCGCCCCCGATAGCCGCGGCTATATGATCGTAACCCATTGCGATGTCGGTGACGAGCGGGCCGAGCACGTAGAAAGGCGCACCGTGGCAGACTTCCTTCTGGATTTTGATATTCAGCTCGACCTGGTTCAGCGGCACATGCCCCGGTCCTTCAATGATAACCTGTACCCCGGCTGCGACGGCGCGGTCCCGCAGTTCACCTATGGTGAGCAATTCTTCAAGCTGGCTGCGGTCTGTTGCATCATCAAGGCAGCCGGGACGCAAAGCGTCGCCGAGGCTGAGCGTCACGTCGTATCTCCGGGAAATCTCGAGCAACCGGTCATAATACTCGTAGAGAGGGTTTTCCCTGTCGTTGCATATCATCCATTCAAGGAGAAACGACCCCCCGCGACTAACGATATCCAATACCCTTCCTTCTTCCCTCAAGCGTTCAACCGCTTTCCTGGTTAGGCCGCAGTGAACAGTTACAAAATCAACCCCTTCTTCCGCATGCTCTTCAATGACTCCGAAAATACTGTCCGGGGTCATCCTGATGATCGTGCCATGCATTTCAACAGCTTTGACGGCTGCTTCATAGATTGGAACGGTCCCGACAGCAAGAGAAGATTTTTCCGTTAGAAGCCTTCTCATGTCCCGGATAGGGCCGCCGGTGGAGAGATCCATAACCGCATCAGCGCCGAAACGGGTTAGGACATCAAGTTTTTTCAGTTCATCATCGATGTCAACCCTGTCTTTTGAAGTCCCTATATTAGCGTTGATCTTTGTCCTCAGGCCTTTTCCGATCCCCAGCGGCTGAATTAAGCGGCGGTCATTCCGCGTAATTACCGTTAACCCCTGCGCGATGTCCGACGCGAGTTTCTCAGGAGCGGTGCCTTCAGCGACCGCGACTTCCCGGACCTCGTCAGTAATGATGCCTTTTCTGGCTGTTTCTATCCGTGTCATGGGCTTTGTTGAAAAAATACGCCTTGCCATTATAACGTTCACAAAACAAAAACCGCATCCCGTCAGCCCGTGCTGATCATTTAAGGGCGGAAAGAGATACGGCAACCCTCCCATTCCCTTCGACGGCATTACCCGTATCAGGTTCGCGGGGTCTCATCCGTAACTTCACGGAGACTCTCAGGCCCTTAAGCCTCCCCCAGGGTACATAAACAGTATAGAAAGAGCGTCCGGCTTATGTCAAACCGAATATTGGAAATGCCATTTATGAATTAAAAGTGAACACCTGAAAACCGTTCATACAGGTCTTTATAAAAG
>CAZKLK010000028.1:0-15057 GCA_964553535.1 uncultured Nitrospiraceae bacterium | reverse complement strand
AACGCGGTCTGGGCGCTCGGAAAGATCGGCGCCCCGGCAGTCGAACCCCTTATCGCGAGCTTCGGTGACAGGGAGCAGTCCGTCAAAGGACACGTGATTGAAATACTTGGAAAAATCAAGGACACACGGGCAATTGAACTTCTTATAGCTGCGCTGCGAGATGATGATCCGCGGGTGCGTGAAAATGCCGTTTGGGCACTGGGCAAAATCGGATCCGCTTCCGTTGATCCGTTAATCATTGCCTTGAGAGACAGCAATATTTATTTTCGAATCAACGTTGTCGCCGCCCTCGGCAAGATCAAAGATCCGCGGGCGATCGACCCGCTCATAGCTGCCCTTCATGATGAAGATTCCAGGGTCAGGAAAAATGCGGCATGGGCGCTTGGCGAGATTTCAGCGCCTTATAGCTGACAGACGCGGCCGGCCTATTTCTTTTTAATTTTCTTTTTAAGAAAAGAAATAAGCAGAGCAACCGCGACGATGATGATAAGAAATTTCCAGAGGAGAGCCCCGAGCGCTCCGATGGTTCTGAATCCGATTTGGGTTACTGTTTTGCCAAAGATCAGGATTAGAATTACGGCCGCGGCCAATAGCGCTATTTTTTGATACTTATTCATAACCTTTGGACATGTCCGTCTCAGCGAAAATGCTGATAGCCTTCGGCTGAAAAAGCTCGTTCCCGCCCGGATTTTCTCACGATTATTTTCTCGCCTTCTGTAATGTCGCCAATATATGTCGCGGTGATCTTTTTCTTCCCTGGCGCGGTGAAGAGAAGTTCATAATCTTCTCCTCCGGTCAGGGCCAGCTTAAGCGGCGCCACACCAAGATACTTCGCCGTTGTCAGCATTTCTGCAGAAACCGGTATTCGCTCCTCGTATATTCTTGCGCCTGTTCCGCTTTCATTGCAGATTCTTGTCAGGTCGATCAGCAATCCGTCGCTGATGTCTATCATCGAAGTTGCACAGCGGATTATTTCGCGAGGATTCCGCGCCTCCGGCAGAAGGTGCCTTCTAACAAGAGGTTCAACCGTTTCCCATGAAATATCTGATCTTCTAAAGCGTATATTGCGCGCCCTGATTTCTTTCCACAGAGAATTCATGCCCGGATGGGCTTTATCGAGATAAACGGGGATCGTTCGCCTAAGTTTCTTTAATAATGCGAGTCCGCACCCCGAGTCACCGAGAGTGCCCGTGACGTATATGTTGTCTCCAACACGCGCTCCGCTCCGCAGTATATACTTCCCCGCGGAGCCGACAAGCGTCGCAGAAAGGGATATGGCGCCCCTCGAGGCTGAAAGGTCCCCGCCGACGAGAGCAGTGCGGTAATACGCCAATGCATCCTTCACGCCGCTCAGCAGCATGTGAATAAATTCCAAGGGCGTGCGTCTGTGCATTGCAATATTCAGAAGCATATGATGGGGAATCCCGCCCATCGCGTAGATATCACTCACATTGACCGAGACAAGCTTGAACCCGACCTGATACGCCGTTGCGAACCGGAGGTCGAAGTGAACTCCTTCGATCATCATGTCTGTAGTAATCAGGAGATGTTTTCCCCCCGCAGCGATCACTGCCGCATCGTCTCCTATTCCGACTTTGACGAAGCGGGATTTACGGTCGTGCTCTCTTCTTATTTCTTCAATGAGGGAAAGCTCGCTGATTCCTGAAATGGCAGGAGACTTCATCAGGTTTGGCGCAGACCGGCGGTCAATTTTTTCCTGATGACCTGATTTTGTTCGGGAACTTCTTATCCTTTTTCCCTTTGGATTGCCTGAGCGCCGTCTTCAATACATCATCCATTGTCTCGGCAAAGATAAATTTCATATCCTTCTTGATATATTTAGGTATGTCATCAAGGTCCTTCTTGTTCCTTTTCGGAATGATGACATTATTTATACCCATCCTCTTTGCGGCAAGTGCTTTTTCCTTTAATCCGCCTATCGGCAAAACACGTCCTCTAAGCGTCACCTCTCCTGTCATTGCCACTCCCTTGTTGACCGGCATGCCCGTCAATGCCGAAGCAATTGCCGTCGCCATGGTAATTCCCGCAGAAGGTCCGTCCTTGGGTATAGCACCGGCCGGGACATGGATATGAATATCTGATTTAGAAAAAACCTCATCTTTAATATTGAGCTTATTTGCCTTGGACCGAACATAGCTGAGAGCAGCCTGAGCCGATTCTTTCATGACATCTCCCAGCTGACCGGTAAGGGTGAGGTTGCCTTTCCCCTTCATAGTTGTCGCCTCGACATATATGATATCGCCCCCCGTCTCTGTCCAGGCAAGGCCTGTGCTGACACCAATCTCATCCTTCTCGATCTCTTCTTCAGGCAGGAATTTCGGCACGCCGAGATACTTATTGACATTCTGCGCCGTTATGACAAAAAATTTGTCTTTCCCTTCGGCAATCTTTTTTGCAACTTTTCTGCACAGATTGGCAATCTCCCGCTCCAGGTTCCTTACGCCTGCCTCCCTCGTATATTGAGATATTACGCTAAGGAGTCCGGGGTCCGTTATCTTAAGAACCTTCCCGCTGATTCCATGCTCTTCAAGCTGCTTCGGTATAAGGTAATTCTTCGCGATGCCGCGCTTTTCTTCCGTGGTGTAGCCTGAGAGATAAATCACTTCCATTCTGTCTCTGAGCGGCCCGGGGATTGTATCCGCAAGATTGCCTGTCGTTATAAACATTACATTGGACAGATCAAACGGCACTGCAAGATAGTGGTCCGCAAAGGAAAAATTCTGTTCCGGGTCAAGGACTTCGAGCAGGGCCGAAGAGGGATCACCCCTGAAATCCATCCCGATTTTATCGATTTCATCGAGCATGAATACAGGATTATTCGTACCCGCCGTCTTAATCCCCTGGACAATTCTGCCCGGCAGCGCGCCAACATAAGTCCTGCGGTGTCCCCGTATTTCCGCCTCGTCTCTGACACCGCCCAGCGACATCCTGACGAATTCTCTGCCGAGTGCGCGGGCAATGGATTTGCCGAGAGACGTCTTTCCGACTCCGGGAGGACCTATAAAACAAAGGATTGGCCCTTTCATCTTCTCTTTCAGCTTTCTTACACTCAAATATTCCAGAATGCGTTCCTTCACTTTTTCAAGGTCATAATGATCTTCATTCAGTACTTGTTCGGCAGCTTTGATATCCAGTTTATCGGTTGTCGCTTTCGCCCATGGCAACTCAACAAGCCAGTCCAGATAAGTTCTTACAGTCGCAGCCTCGGCGCTGTCCGGATGCATCTTTTCGAGCCGTTTGAGCTGCTTCTCCGCCTCTTTCATCACTTTTTCAGGCATTTTTGCTTCTTCTATTTTCTTCCTGAACTCCTTTATCTCTTCTGCCCTTTCATCAATGTCACCCAGTTCCTTCTGTATTGCCTTAAGCTGTTCCCTCAGAAAATACTCACGCTGAGTCTTGTCTATCTCGCCCCTGGCCTCCGACTGGATTTTTTGCTGGACGGTCAGCAGCTCTATCTCACGGGCCAAAAGCTCGCTGACTCTTTTTAATCTGCGCACCGGGTCCGCTATTTCAAGAATTTCCTGCGACTGGTCTGTTTTCAAACCTATATTTGATGCAACAAGGTCCGCAAGTCTTCCGGGATCCTCTATGTTTTCAATTACCCCCATGACGTCCGGAAGAACCGATTTTCCCAGAGAGACAACCTTTTCGAGCTGGCCTTTCGCATTGCGGAGCAGCGCTTCATTCTCGATAGTCAGCTTCTCGTATTTCTGCTCATCTATCTTCTCGATATAGGCCGTAAAAAACGGTTCTTTCTGAGAAAATGATAATGCCCGCGCCTTCGACAAACCCTGAACAAGAATTTTGACCCTTCCGTCCGGCAGCTTGAGCATCCTCATGACGAGCACCACGGTGCCGGTGGAATACAGATCGTCGGGGCTCGGATTTTCGATTGTGAGATCTTTCTGTGTCAGCAGCAATACCATTCTGTGCGTGCTGAGTGAATGCTCAATCGCCTTAATGGACATCTCCCTTCCCACAAAGAGCGGCAAAATCATGTAAGGGAAAACAACAATATCCCTGACCGGAAGCACCGGCAGGCTGTCGGGTATGACTATCTCTTTATCAATCTTCTGCTCCTCGTCAATCACATTGGCCATCGCGACTCCTCTATATATTTTTTATTCTGCCTACCGTATCCGAAAGGAATTTTGTAAACTGTTCGGATAACTCTCTGTTTCCAATGGCCATGTCAACAGTTGCCTTCAGGTATCCCAACTTATCCCCGGCATCATACCTCCTGCCGGCAAAAAGGTAACCATATATCGGGCGTTTCTTCATTAAACCTGCAAGTGCATCTGTTAATTGAATCTCCCCGCCCTTGCCTGGCCCTACATTTTCAAGCATTTCAAAGATGTCCGAAGTCATAACATACCTTCCTATGATCGCCATATCTGATGGCGCGTCAGAAGGATCCGGTTTTTCAACAAGGCCGCTGATTTTGAAAAGGCCGTCTCCCTGTCTTTCCCCGCTAACCACACCGTATCGACCTATCTCAGACAGCGGCACCCTTTCAAGCGCAAGGATCGGAGAATTCAGCTCGCTATAGAGATCTATCATCTCCTGCAGCAGATGTTCCCCCGGATCAATTATATCATCGCTCAGAAGCACCACAAACGGCTCTTCTTTAACGAACGGCGCAGCGCATAAAATTGCATGGCCCAGTCCAAGCGCTTCCCTTTGCCTGATATATGCAAAGCTCAGCATGTTAAGCCGATTGATCTCATCGATCAGCATATTTTTCCCGGATTTTTTCAAACTTTCCTCAAGTTTGAATGACGAATCAAAATGGTCCTCTATTGCTCTCTTGTGCTTTCCGGTGATGATAATAAATTCCTCTATTCCGCATGATTGCGCCTCTTCGACGGCGTACTGGATCATAGGCTTATCCACTATAGGCAGCATCTCCTTGGGAGACGCTTTTGTCGCCGGAAGAAACCTTGTGCCAAGGCCGCCCGCCGGCAATATAGCCTTTCTAATAACCCTTTTCATAATATGCTTAATATTACATTAACACCCCTCATAATTCAAGAAATCCGGACGCGGCAGCTCACTCCGGTAAATAAAAGAATCTCCACAAAAAATGCCCTTACAATTAGCCTGAAAGAGTGGCATAATATTAGTAAATGCTCTTGCAAACTAACGTATTGTCCTAAAAGGAGGTGAACCTGATTGAAAATCATAACGATAATTGTCTGCTTGTCCGTGGCCTTCGCATTCATCGGCACCGCAACGGCAGTGCTGCCCGGCAAAACAGTGGAGTACGCCGGTGGCGGTGCTGGTAAAATTATCTTCAAGGGAGATACACATGGCCCCAAACAAGGAATGAAGTGCAATGACTGTCATCCCAAACCTTTCGGAATGACAAAAGGCGTATTTAAGATGACCTTGGAAGACCACGCCAGGGCAGAAAATTGCGGGATTTGCCACGATGGCAAAAAAGCGTTTTCTCAAACGTCGGAAACTGATTGTGCGAAGTGTCACATAAAGGCTGCCGAAGAGACAGCCAGTCCGCCTGATGCAGTGATGAAACCGAAAAATGAAGAAGCTGTGCCGGCACCCGTCGAAGAGAAAAAATAAGCTTCAAGGGGGTATCGGAACTACCCGATACCCCCTCTATTTTTAATTAACCAACATAGGTGAGCCAGGAATCGTATTTCTTCTTCTTTCCTTTCACAATATCAAAAAATATCGATTGGAGTTCCCTGGTGAGTCTGCCGGGTTTTCCGGAACCGATCATTCTGCCATCAATCTCCCGGATCGGAGTAACTTCTGCGGCGGTTCCAGTGAAAAAAGCTTCTTCTGCGATGTAAAGTTCATCCCGGGTAAACCGTTCCTCGGCGACCCTGACCTTTACGTTGGTTGCGATTTCCATAATGCTGTTTCTCGTAATTCCTTCGAGCACGGAGGTCAAAGGAGTAGTCTTGAGCACGCCGCCTTTCACCATAAAAATATTCTCCCCGCTTCCTTCCGAAACATATCCTTCCGTATCAAGCAGGAGGGCCTCATCATATCCGCACGAAATTGCTTCCTTTTTGGCAAGCTGGGAATTCACATAATACCCGCAGACTTTTCCCCTCGTCATATTGGCATTCACATGATTCCTGATAAACGACGAGGTTTTAACTCTGATCCCTCTGCTCAGTCCGTCATCACCGAGATATGCGCCCCAGGGCCAGACAGCGATTGTCACATTAACTGGATTCTCTTTCGGGTACAACCCCATTGCGCCGTAACCTATGTATACCAGAGGGCGGATGTAGCATTCCCTTTTTTTATTTATCCTGACTGTTTCGATAATTGCGTCCGCGATTTCCTTTCTGGAATAAGGAATGTCCATCAGGAAAATATGAGCTGAATTGAACAGTCTGTCGACATGTTCGTTAAGTTTGAATATAGCCGGACCGCGTTTCGTCTCATAGCAACGAATTCCCTCAAAAACTCCAAGGCCGTAGTGGAGGGTATGGGTAAGAACATGAACCTTCGCATTGTCCCAATCGACAAACTTCCCATCCATCCATATCTTATCGGTCTTCGACACCATAAGGTTGTTATTTATACCAGTATTAAAGAAAGATTGTCAATGATATTTTCAAAGAACGAAAAAAATCTCTTGACATTTATGAAAATTGTGTTGTAATTAAATATATTGGCACTCGCGATACGAGAGTGCTAACCACTTTTGAGGCTGGGGCTACTGATAATGTACCAATATATCACAAGGAGGTGAAACACTATGTTATGGTCGGATTTGGGGAGGCTTGGGAGATTCCGGGATCCATGGAATGAATTCGAACTAATGCAACGCGCCATGAGGCGCTGGATGTCTCCAACTACGGCGGAATTCCCGGCAGTGAATGTCTGGGTCACAGAGAACGAGGCGGTAGTAACAACAGAAATACCGGGCGTAGAACCGGAAGCAATCGATATCTCGGTTGCAGGCAAAACTCTGACCATCCGCGGATCCCGTAATGCGGAGGATCTGAAAATAGGAGAGTCGTATCACCGGAGAGAGCGGTGGCTTGGGCAGTTCGCCAAAACCGTTGAAATGCCATTTTTAATCGACTCGAACAAAGTTGAGGCGAAATTCAGCAGGGGCATTCTCCGCATGTCAGTCCCGCGCGCGGAGTCCGAAAAGCCAAAAAAAATAACTGTAAAATCAGAGTAAAAACATCATGGGAGGTGATCAACTATGTCCGACACAGCCAAAGACGTTCATAAGAAAGAAACCGGAATGCCCGACAAGGGGGAACTCACCAGGGCGCGTAAAATCTATTCGCCGGCCGTTGATATAATAGAACGGAAAGACGATATAGTTGTTATAGCTGATATGCCCGGGGTTGATGACAAGACGGTGGATATCACCCTGGAAAAAAATGTTCTGACGTTATACGGCAAAGTTGATGACGATATGCCGGAGAAATACAATCTGTATTTCTCCGAATACTGGACCGGAGATTATCAGAGGGTGTTTACCCTCACCGATGAGGTTGACAGGAACAAGATTCAGGCTTCCGTGAAAAACGGCGTATTAACAATACTGCTGCCAAAAGCCGAGGTTGTTAAAACAAGGAAAATCTCGGTCAAAGGTGAAGCGTAAAATAGCAAGGTGAACACTATGCCAAAGAAAACCATAGCAACGCAGGACAAATCTCGCATTCCGGCAAAGCGCGAGGAATTACATCCTTTCTCGCTTCTGCGGCGGGAAATGAATACGCTTTTCGACAATTTCTTCCGTGGATTTGAAATCGAGCCTTTCAGAAGCCGTTTGGGCGTATTCAACCCGAGAATTGACGTAAAAGAATCCGATAAAGATATCTCCGTTACCGCAGAGCTTCCCGGCCTGGAAAACAAGGATATCGACGTATCCCTTACCCGGGATTCCTTAACTATCAAGGGTGAAAAGAAGGAAGAGAAAGAAGAAAAGGGAAAAGACTATTACAGGATGGAGCGCTCGTTTGGTTCATTCAACCGGACGATTCCACTTCCTGCCGAAATCGACACGGACAAAGTGAAAGCCGAATTTAAAAAGGGTTTGCTGATCATAAATCTTCCCAAAACGGAAAAGGCTGTTAAAGAAACGAAAAAAATTCCGGTCAAAGCAGAGTAATTTGAAACACGCAGATGAGCCGGCATACTTTTATGCCGGCTCATCTGTGAAAGTTTCCGAGATTATCGTTACCGGGTGGTTTTGTTCTCCTGTCAGCGGGCAAGACCGGAGCCGGAAAGCAGCCAGATAAACCATTGAAAGAGGCCATGTTCCGGAAAAGGGTGGTCTAACCATGAAACAGAATATCTGCAAATTATGCCTTACATTATCTTATCTGTTGTCATTCCTGTTAACCAACGGATGCGCTGAAACGGTCAAAGAACCCTCAGTCGCCGGCACTTTTTATCCGTCGGATAAAAAAGAGTTGAAAGAAACCGTCGATACCTTTCTCTCAAAAGCAAAGATTATCCGGCAAGATGGAAGGCTCATTGTGCTTATCTCACCGCATGCCGGATACCGGTATTCCGGACAGGTTGCAGCATATGGTTACCGGCAGCTCCAGGGACGTGACATAAGTAGAATCATCCTGATCGGACAGAGCCACCGCGAGTCATTCAAGGGCGCATCCATTTATACAACCGGTTCTTTCAAGACACCCCTCGGCGCCGTAGAAATCGATGAAAAAACAGCCAAAAAGCTTCTGAACGAAAATGCCGACGTGAAGTGTTATCCCCAGGCATTTGCAAAAGAGCATTCACTCGAGGTTCAACTACCGTTCCTTCAGTCCGTCCTAAAGGAATTTTTGATCGTCCCTGTGCTGACCGGTACTCCCACGAGAGCGACATTCGATCATCTCATCACAGGGTTAACGGAACTCATGGATGAAAAAACCCTGATCATTGCAAGCACCGACCTATCGCACTATCACGAGTATCAAAAGGCTGTTGAACTGGACAGCAGGATCATCGCTGCGATCAAAAATCTTTCTGCAATGAACGCGGGCGAACTCGTACAGGCAGGAAAAGCCGAGATGTGCGGTGCTGCTCCGGTAATCATAGCGATGGAAGTTGCTAAGAGACACGGTGCAAGCCGCGGCGTCCTTTTTAACTATGCAAATTCAGGAGATGTCACCCCGGAGAAAGACCGGGTTGTAGGGTACGCTTCCATGGGGCTCTTTAAAATTCCTTACACTGAAGATGAGAAGAAAGAATTGCTTTCTATAGCCCGTTCCGCCATAACTGAATACGTTAAAAATAAGAAAGTTATTCAAACAGAGCCAAAAAGCCAGAAATTAAATACCGAGAGCGCCGTATTCGTCACGATAAAAGAGAACGGCGTCCTAAGAGGCTGCATGGGCCATGTTCAGGCCGCGATGCCTCTTTACCAATCAGTCATAAAAAACGCTATAGCCGCGGCAACCGGCGATCCACGGTTCCAGCCGTTGACAAAAGATGATTTAGAAAATATCGAAATCGAGATATCCATTCTTTCACCAATGCAGAAATTAAAGGATGTAAATTCAATAGAGATTGGCAAGCACGGACTGATCATCAGAAAAGGCTCCCGAACTGGCCTGCTTCTCCCTCAGGTGCCGATTGAGCAGGGATGGGACAGGCATATCTTTCTCCGACAAATCTGCGCCAAAGCAGGCCTGCCGGAATATGCATGGAAAGATGCTGAATTATATATCTTTACGGCGGAGATTATAAAGTAATACTTTCAATATTTACCCGGCATCCATTTCACCGAAATACTTTATATAAATCAACCCCTTAGGATTTTCTCATTTTTCCCTTGACATCCACAATATATTGTGGTTAAATGTCTTGTAAAAAAGAATAAAATACAATTTATTGATAATAAAAAGAATCATTGAAGGGGGTTTTATGGAAGCCATGCAGAATCTGAGTCTTTCGCCGAATGCCGTAAAAGTGCTCGAAAAAAGGTATCTGAAAAAGAATGAGGAGGGAAAGGTCATTGAAACCCCGGTTGATCTTTTCCGGAGAGTAGCCAAAAGTGTAGCAGCCGCTGAATTTCGCTACGGCAAATCAAAGGAAAATGCAGAGCAAATAGAATATGATTTTTTCAAAATGCTCACTACGCTTGAATTTCTACCCAACAGCCCTACCCTCATGAATGCCGGCAGACGCCTCGGGCAGTTAAGCGCCTGTTTTGTACTCCCCATAGAGGATTCCATGGAGTCCATCTTTGACGCGGTGAAATATACGGCAATTATCCATAAATCCGGCGGCGGCACAGGTTTCAGTTTTTCAAATCTCAGACCGAACGGGGATATCGTCGGTTCTACAAAGGGAATATCCTCAGGCCCTGTCTCTTTCATGACCGTGTTCGATACGGCTACGGAAGCGGTAAAACAAGGCGGTACGAGAAGAGGAGCCAATATGGGAATTCTTCGAGTCGATCACCCAGACATCATCAGTTTCATCACCTGCAAAAATGATACGTCAAAATTCAATAATTTCAACATATCCGTAGCCCTTACCGAAATATTCATGCAGGCGGTTATTGAAGATACAAATTATAATTTGATCAATCCGAGAACACAAAAGGTAGTCAATTCATTTAAGGCCCGGGAAGTTTTTCAGCTCATAGTAGAGCACGCATGGATAAACGGCGAGCCCGGGATCGTCTTTATCGACAGGGTTAACGAGTCGAATCCGACCCCCGGGGCAGGCAGAATCGAGTCGACCAATCCGTGCGGCGAACAACCCCTGCTTCCATATGAGTCGTGCAATCTCGGGTCGATTAATCTGGCCCGCATGATTAAATCTGATTTGCCGGAAATCGACTGGAACAAGCTGAAAGAAACCACATGGAAAGCCGTGCGATTCCTCGATAATGTCATCGATATTAATAAATACCCGTTGACAAAGATTGAAGAGATGACCCTGGCAAACAGAAAAATAGGTCTCGGTGTTATGGGATGGGCAGACATGCTTATCCAGCTCGGAATTGCATACAATTCAGACAAGGCCGTGCATCTTGCAGGGGAAGTTATGGATTTTATCCAGAGAGAGGGCAAATATGCTTCATCCGCGCTTGCAGATGAGCGTGGTGTTTTCCCCAATTATGAGGGAAGCATTTACGACGGCAAAATGCGTTTGAGAAACGCTACAGTCACCACTATCGCGCCAACAGGCACTCTATCCATCATTGCGGGATGTTCATCCGGCATTGAACCCCTGTTCGCAGTCTCTTTCGTAAGAACAGTCATGGAAGGGACAAAACTCATCGAGATAAATCCATTTTTCGAAAGGGTTGCAAAAGCCCGCGGCTTCTGGAGCAGGGATCTCATGGAAAAGATCGCCGAAGGTGGTTCGGTTCAGGGATTCGATGAGATACCAGATGACATCAAAAAGATATTCGTCACCGCTCACGATATTACGCCGTCTGAACATATAAAGATGCAGGCCGCTTTTCAAAAGCATGTCGACAACGCCGTATCGAAAACCGTCAATTTTCCAAATCAAGCAACCCCTAAGGATGTGGAGAACGTCTATCTCCTCGCATACAGCCTCGGCTGCAAGGGCGTCACTGTTTACCGGGACGGATCGAGAGAACAGCAGGTCCTCACAAAAGGCAAAAAAACTGAAAAACAGCAGCCCGAAGAAGACAGGCAGAAGATTATGCCGAGGAAGAGGCCCGATGTGATTATGGGAACTACGCGGCTCATGAAGACCGGCTGCGGAAACATTTACGTTACAATTAATGAGGATTCGGAAGGACATCTTTTCGAACTATTCACGTCAATGGGCAAGGCGGGCGGGTGTGCGGCAAGCCAGTCCGAAGCGATCGGGAGGCTGGTTTCACTCGCCTTCAGATCAAATATCGAGCCGGACGAGGTCATCAAACAGCTTAAGGGAATAATGTGCCATTCTCCGACATGGTATGAGGGCGGCCGGATTCTATCCTGCTCCGATGCAATCGCAAATGCGCTTCAAATATACCGGGAAAAAAGCTCTAAAACCAATGGAGACGGCCACAAGGTGGTAATGCTGATGGGCGCCTGTCCTGAATGCGGAGGTGCGGTGGAGCATGAGGGAGGTTGCGCTGTCTGCCGGAATTGCGGCTTTACGCGTTGCTGATATCCGCAGGACATGTTCAGGAAATACTAACGTAAAATTGCGGAATCGGAAAACTATTATCCGGGAAATTCCACATTTTTTATTGCCGACATGAGCGCGAATATTTTCATGTTGTTCGTTGAAGGATCGGCCGGGAACAGAAAAAATCCCTGCCGCTTCGGGTCGTAACCGACAGTCGTTCCCACCAATACTTCTCCATCCTTGAATGTCACTTTCATTTTACGGCCGGTTGCCTGTTGCCCGTCCTCATAAAATTTTCGCTCAATATATGAAGGATTTCCCGCAAAATCCTTCACAAAGAATATCGCTTTCAAATCATTCAGCCGTATTTCCATAATCCGCCCCTGATTTATGTCTGAAATTGCTTCCAAATGGAATTCAGACTTATTCGGGAAAAAATCGCGGGTATATCCCTTTAAAACCCGGCCGTCAGCATACCTAACTACAACTTTTACGAGTTCCATTCTGGAATGACTTCATTTCCATGTTTCTGCATGTGTAATTTATTATTCCGAGCTACAAATGCTTTTTTTTCGCTTCAAGCTTATTTAGTGAATTTATATATGCCTTGGCGGATGCAACGATAATATCGGTATCGGCGCCGTAACCGCGCGCCGTCCTGTCATCCTCCTCCAGTGAAACAACAACCTCGCCGATGGCGTCCGTGCCTCCGGTGATTCCCTTGACTTCAAATTTCAGCAGGCGGCTCTTTGTCCCGGTCAGTGACACAATAGCCTTATAGGTTGCATCAACCGGCCCGTCGCCGTATTCAATCTTGTCATGAACGGCATCACCGATCTTCAGCTTCACCGCAGCGGTAGGTCTCTGTTGGATGCCGCTGACAATGTGAAGATCCACAAGACTGTAATACTCGGGCATCTTAATTGCTCCTTCTGAAACCAGAGCCTCAATATCTTCATCGAATATTTCTTTTTTGTGATCGGCAAGCTTTTTAAACTGTTCGAACGCCCTGTTCAATTCTTCTTCACTCAACACGTGGCCGAGTTCCTTCAAACGCGTTTTAAAAGCATGCCTCCCCGAGTGCTTGCCCATCACAAGTTTTGCGGCTCGCAGTCCGATGCTCTCCGGCCTGATGATTTCGTAGGTCGATTTTTCCTTCAAAAGTCCGTCCTGATGTATGCCCGATTCGTGAGCAAAGGCGTTTGCGCCCACAATTGCTTTATTCGGCTGAACAGAGATGCCGGTTATTTTAGTGACGAGCTTGCTGCTCCTCACAATCTCTTCCGTGCGGATGCGAGTATCGGCTTGAAAAATGTCGCGGCGGGTTCTCAAGGCCATGACAACTTCTTCCATTGAACAGTTGCCCGCACGCTCGCCGATTCCGTTAACAGTACACTCAATCTGCCCTGCGCCGTTTAATACAGCAGACAGCGAATTCGCAGTTGCAAGGCCGAGATCATTATGGCAGTGCACCGCAATAACCGCCTTGTCAATATTTTTCACCCTGACACGGATAGAACTGATCAACGCCCCGAATTCGGAGGGTATGCTATATCCGACAGTATCGGGAATATTGACGGTTCCGGCTCCAGCATCGATAACAGCTTCTACTACTTCGCACAGATAGCCGATATCTGTTCTCGTCGCATCCATTGGGGAAAATTCAACATCATCCACATAAGTTCTTGCCAGCTTCACCATCTCAACAGACCTCCGCAGGGCTTCCTCCCTGCTCAGGCGAAACTGATGCTTAAGGTGGATATCAGAAGTTGAATGGAACGTGTGAATTCTCTTTTTTGGAGCCTCCCTGAGAGCTTCCCATGCGCTTTTAATGTCTTCCTCCCGCGCGCGGGCAAGACTGCAAATAATGGGGCCTTCGACCTCGCAGCCAATCGTTTTTACTGACTCAAAATCACCGGGCGAACTGAAGGCGAACCCGGCTTCGATAACGTCAACTCCGAGTTTTGCGAGCTGTTTTGCCACTGCAAGCTTTTCCTGAACATTCATGGATGCCCCGGGGGACTGCTCGCCGTCCCGCAAAGTTGTATCAAATATCCTTATTATTCTCATGTTGACATCCCTTCCTTGCTCTTAGCCTTCTTCTGGAGAAGAGTATGATATTTTCAATTATACCCTCAATCATATAAATCATTGCAAACACAAAAAGCGATACGGGCGGATGCAAAATAATAAGCATCAGGACAATCACCAACGCAACAAGAATCCAGAACGGCTTGCGTTTGCGGAAATCAAGCTCCTTTGAACTGTGAAAACGCAGTGTGCTTACCATAAGAAATGCCAGAAGCACCACCAATCCCAGTATAAATATATTTTTTTCAGGCGGAAAACTCCACATCTCATAATAGAAGAGCACGAGGGTGGCAACAATAGTTGCCGCCGCGGGTATAGGCATCCCGGTGAATGTCTTGGACTCGGCAGACCCCATCTGCACGTTGTAACGGGCGAGCCTCAGGGCGCCGCATGCAAGAAACCAGAACGCCACAATCCACCCTAACCGGCCGAACGGCTGAAGCGCCCACTTGTATATCAACACTGAAGGCGCGACTCCAAATGCGACGACGTCGGAGAGTGAATCAAGTTCAATTCCGAATCGCGTCGCGCTATGTGTCAAACGAGCCACCCATCCGTCAAGTCCGTCAAAGATCACGGCAAATAAAATACCCCATGCCGCATGTACATAATTCCCTTTAAGAGAGGCCAAAATCGAGTAAAATCCGAGAAGCATGCCGCACAAGGTCAGCGCATTCGGAAGAATATAGATACCTTTTCTCATTCTGTAATTATAATGGAAACATGGATACTTTGCTCACTGATCGCCATATAAATAATCCTGATTCCCGCAGCGATCCGTCGGAAAGTGCTGATTTGATGTGCAGTGCATTTGATAAATGCTGCCTTTATGATTGGTTTTTCTGGGATTAGTGTGGACCGTCATTCCGGCGAACGCCGGAATCCAGT
>CAZKLK010000027.1:0-15130 GCA_964553535.1 uncultured Nitrospiraceae bacterium | reverse complement strand
TTAACCGTTCACTTTTAATTCTTAAAGAGTTCACTTTTAAATTTTTCCTAACATAGAAACGGAGCGGCCCCCGTTATAACAGATGGCACGCGACAAACCTGCCGCCGGTCTCTTTCAGTTCAGGCGCATTCTTATCACATGCGCCAAGTCTTCTCGGGCATCTAAGGTGGAAAGGGCAGCCCGAAGGGACATCAATAGGGCTTGGAACATCGCCTTTTACTATTCTTCTCTTTTGGGGTTCAGGCCTCAGCTTCGGGGCGGACATCAGCAGCTCTTCCGTATACGGATGCAACGGGTTGCTGAATAGTTCATCAGTACGCGCCTGTTCTACGATCCTGCCAAGATACATGACCGCAACCTCATCGCTGAAATATTCAACAACTCTCAGATCGTGACTTATGAACAAAAAGGAGATATGCGACTGATTCCGGAGGTCCTGCAGGATGTTCAGTATCTGTGCCTGGATGGATACGTCAAGCGCCGACAACGGTTCATCCGCTATCAGTACCTGCGGGGAAACCGCAAGCGCCCTGGCAATGCATATCCTTTGCCTCTGCCCCCCGCTGAATTCGTGGGGATAATGATACAGCACATCTGCCTGAAGCCCTACGCTGTTCAGAAGACCGGCAACCCTGTCTTTAAGCTGGGCCTTATTGCAGAGTTTATGTATCCTGAGCGGCTCTGACAGGGTATCAAAGACCGACATCCGCGGATTCAGCGACGCGAAAGGGTCCTGAAAAATTATCTGAACCGATTTTCTGAATTCGCGCAGGGATTGCCCTCTGAACGTCTGTATATCTTCACCCCGGCAAAGGATGCTCCCTGATGTTGGCTCTATAAGGCGTAAAACAAGGCGCGCGACCGTTGATTTCCCCGATCCGCTTTCTCCGACGAGCGCAAAGACGGCTCCGTCATTTATGGAAAAGGTCACTCCATCAACGGCCTTAAGCCACACATTTTTTGCGAACGCCTTTCGTTTTACCGGAAAGTATTTGCTGAGCGATATTACATCGATGACGCCCATTCAATCTCCTGAGAAAGTATGCACCGGGAAAAGCGGCCGGGGGAGACTTCCACAAGGTCCGGTTCTTCCCTGCGGCACCCGGACACCGCGTACCGGCATCTGTCGGAAAATTTGCACCCGGGCGGAAGCCTGTCCGGCGCGGGAACGGAGCCCTGTATGGGTTTAAGCGGTATTCCCTTCCTTTTGGGAAGCGAATCAAGAAGCCCCATGGTATATGGATGTCCCGGTGCGTTGAGTATATCCGCGACATTGGAAAATTCAACAATCCGCCCCGCGTACATGACTGCGGCAACTTCCGCATTTTCGGCTATGACGCCGATATCATGCGTTATAAGAAGGATGGCCATATTTCTCTGATGCCTTAGATTTCCCAGAAGATCGAGTATCTGGGCCTGAATCGTTACATCAAGAGCGGTTGTAGGCTCGTCCGCGATTAAAAGAGACGGGTTGCAGGCTATTGCCATCGCTATCATAACCCTCTGCCTCATCCCGCCGGACATCTGATGAGGGTATTCATTTATCCGGATCTCGGGAGAAGGAATTTTTACCGCCCGCAGGAGTTCTGTAGTCTTCCCCATCGCCTCACTCTTTCTCATATCTAAATGCGTCATCAGGACCTCAGCAACCTGATAGCCTATGGTAAGGACGGGATTGAGAGATGTCATCGGCTCCTGAAATATCATTGAGAGTTCTTTCCCCCTCAGCTTCCTCATGGATTCCTTATCAAGTGTGAGGAGATTATTGTTCCTGAAACTGATTTCGCCCGCCGCAAAGGCGTTATGAGGAAGAATGCCCATTATTGAAAGGGCTGTCAGGCTTTTCCCGCAACCGCTTTCACCGACAAGGCCGAACACCTGTCTTTCCTGAATTTCGAGGTTCAGGCCTGAAACAACCCGGACGGCATTGCTGCCTGCGCCGAAGGATATCGTGAGATTGCCGAGTTTCAAAAGAGGAGCGCCGGAATTGCTCATCTTCAGGATTTTATCCCCTTGTGAATAGCCACAATGCCTCCGGACAGCGCCCTGTAAGACACAGCGCCCCACCCGGCGGAAGCGATCAGCGCTGCAAGTTCCGCGGGATTCGGGAAATCTTTTATGGTATTCCCCAGATACCGGTATGCTGCGGGATCAGACCCGAAAATGCGTGACACAACAGGTATAATCTTCAGCAGATAAAAGGAATAAACAAAGGAAAAGGCCGGGTTAGCTGGCTGACTGAACTCGAGGCATACAAAACAGGCCCCCGGCTTTGCAACCCGATAAAATTCCCTCAGGGCATTAAGTCTGCTGGTGATGTTTCTCAGCCCGAAGGTGATGGTAACAGCATCGAATGTTGCGTCGGGATAAGGCAGCATTTCGGCATTCCCTTCCCGAAACGTCACTGCATGGCCGAGTTTGAATTTCCTGCTTTTGCCCCGGGCCATTTCGAGAAGATCGCGCGAGAAGTCCAGCCCTTCAATGTGAGCCATCCCCTTCCAGAACCTGCAGAGTTCAAAAGCCATGTCGCCGGTTCCGGTGCAGACGTCGAGAATGTTGCGGCAGGGCGCTCCACTGGTCTCTTCCGCAACCTTTTTACGCCATCCGATATCAAGCCCCAGGCTGAGGACGCGGTTCAGCAGGTCATAACGCGGACCAATGCCCGAAAACATTCCGGCAACCTTTTCAGCCTCCCGCTTCTTATGGTCAATAACGTCCATTTTAAAAATTCGCCGTCGCTCCCCTTGTCATTCGCGCCTGCCGGGAATCTCTCCGCGGCGCCGGTTATTGATAATCAATGCTAAAAAAATGCTGCGGCCAGGCCGGAATGACGGATAGCATACCGTTTTCCCGGCTTATGAATTACGGGGAATGAACTTTCAGCAGGTTGAATTCCGTATCCCGCTGAGCGGGTATTTTCCCCGCCTTCCGGATTAAGTCCGCCATTTCATCAACAGTAATTTTGTGTGAGACTCCAGCCGCCCGAACAACATTTTCCTCTATCATGATGCTGCCGAGGTCATTTGCCCCGAAGGACAGGCTGACCTGCCCGATATCAGTCCCCTGAGTAACCCATGAGCCCTGTATATTCTGGAAATTGTCAAGAAAAAGGCGGCTGACCGACAACATCCTCAGATATTCTATGGAAGAAACCGCTGTGCCGCCCAGAGCGGTATTCCCGGGCTGAAATGTCCACGGAATAAAGGACATAAACCCTCCAGTCCGGTCCTGCAGATCCCTGATCTTAACAAGATGAGATATTCTGTCCTCAACCGCCTCACCTGTACCGAACATCATGGTTGCAGTTGTTTTGACGCCCTGCCTGTGGGCTTCTTCCATTACTCCAAGCCATTGCGCCGAAGATATTTTCCTCGGGCTTATTCTCTGCCTGACGCTGTCGACGAGTATCTCCGCGCCGCCTCCCGGAAGAGAATCCAGACCCGCCCTGACCAATTCTCTCAGTACATCGGCAACAGACATGCTTTCAATCCCGGCGATATGGATTATTTCCGGAGGTGAAAGACTGTGCACCTTCACCCTGAATTCCTTTTTTATTCTGCTGAACATATCCGTGTAATAAGACAACTTCAAATCGGGATTGATTCCCCCCTGAAGCATAATCTGAGTGCCCGAAAGTTCAATGGTTTCAGCCACCTTCCGCCGGATCTCGTCATGGCTCAAAACATATGCTTCAGGGTGCCCCCCGGGTCTGAAAAAGGCGCAGAACAAGCATTGATTTTTGCAAATGTTTGTATAGTTGATATTGCGGTCTATCAGAAATGTGGCTATCCTGTCAGGATGCCGGCTCCGGCAAAAGGCGTCAGCGGCATTCGCCAGATCCAGCAAATCGGCTTCCCTGAACAAGCAGGCTGCCTGCGCCGCGCCCAGTCTGCGCCCCGCAAGGATATTACGGAGAATATCCCCGGATTTCATTTTGATATGGTTTGACGGGGATTGATAAACCGCAATTCCGGAACCTTTTCCAGCTCTCCGATATCCCTCGCCATTCTGTAGAAGTGGATGAGCCCGTCCTGATATTCCTCTTCAAATGCAAAGTGGAGAGACCTGAAGTATGCGGTCAAAAATTCCGCGCCAAAAGGCTCCCATTTCGCCGCATATTCAACTATTTCAGGAAGATTATTCATCGAATAATCCATGGATTTTCTGAACGCTTCGTACACATTTTCACATAACTGCATTTTTGTTTCGGCAAAGGTCCGGTTTACAGCCCAGACCGCATATACCATTTTTTTGCCGGTCAGCCTTTTCCACTCAAACCCAAGGTCGTAAACATAACAATCTCTTGAATCATTAAGATGCCTCAAAGCGATGTCGCCAATAAGCAGGGCCGCGTCCGCTGAATCAAGCATGCGGTTCACATCAGGAGGGATGACTATGTACTCAGGTTCGACCTGATATCCGGAGGCAAGGATTATTTTCAGGAGCACATGCGACGTGGCAGACGTGCTGGCAAGGGCAATTTTCTTCCCTGACAAATGAGTCGCCGGCAAACGGCTTAAAAGCAGGATGCTCTTCACATCGCCGTTGGAGCTGACGGTAAAATCAGGGAAGAGCAGCAGCGAATCGGCATGGCGGGCATATTCGATCGACGAAACCGGAGATACATCAAGCTCATTATTAATGAGCATCGTATTCAGCTCCGTCGGTGCGCCTTTTATAAGCTCGATATCCAGAAGGGCATGGCTTTTCACCAGCCCGTAGTAAAGAGGGAGGCAATTCAGGAACTGGATATGTCCGACCTTAGGTCTCAATGACCGCCCCGGTCCGTGACCGGTCAAAGTTATCGCGAACCTTATATAGAGTATCCCGCTCAACAGGCGCCCGGCCGGTTGCCCGGATAAGTTCGCACAACTCACCGCGGGATACCGACTGCCCCGTCATTGCTCCTGCAGAATGAGTTATCTTTTCCTCTCCGACAGTTCCGTCAAGATCATCGGCCCCAAAAAGGAGGGAGAGTTGGGCAGTTTTGAGGCCCAGCATAATCCAGTACGCTTTGATATGCGGGAAGTTGTCCAAAAACAGCCTCGATACGGCGAGCACCTTCAGATTTTCAAAAGCAGACGGCTTGCGGACATGCGTCAATTGCGTATTGCCGGGATGAAACGGAAGCGGGATGAATGCCTGGAATCCGCCTGTCTCATCCTGGAGCTCTCTTAAAGCAACTAAATGCTCAACCCTTTCCCGGATTGTTTCAACATGACCATATAACATTGTCGCATTGGATTTTAGTCCAAGACCGTGCGCGGTTCTCATAACCTCAAGCCATTCACCGGCGGACGCCTTATTGGGGCAGACAAATTCCCTCACGCGCGGATGCAGTATTTCCGCGCCGCCGCCGGGCAGGGAACCCACCCCCGCTTTTTGCAAGTGCAGGATGACTTCATGGATGGGGATATCAGCAATTTTTGAAAAATAATTGATCTCCACAGCGGTAAATGCCTTGATGTGCACTCCGGGCAACGCCTGCCTGAGAGAAGCGATAACCTGCAGATAGTAATCGAACGGCAGATCGGGATGCAACCCGCTCACAACATGGAGTTCAGTTATGCCGGTATCCCTGTCGGACAGGGCGGCGCGCACCGCCTCACCGGCGGACATGGTGTAAGCGCCGGGGTCATTCCTGTCCCTGCTGAACGCACAGAATTTGCATCGTGAGATACAGACGTTTGTCAGGTTGATATGGCGGTTTATATTGAAATATGCATAGTTTCCCGATACTTTCTCTTTTGCCGCATTGGCGAGTTTGCCAATCGGGACGAGATCATTTGACTCCATGAGGGCGATCCCGTCTTCAAGCGAAAGGCGAACCCCGCCGGATACTTTCTCGGCGATTTTTTTAAAAATGCGATCCGGCATGGTATTCAGCCTCTTCTCTATTTCAGCCCCCATCCTCCGAGCAGGTCATGTTCTATCCTGAGAAGATTGAGAACTTTGCCGACGATGAAGTTAACCATATCATCAACAGTTTTTGGATGATGATAGAATGCGGGCGAGGCGGGTAAAACCTGCGCGCCGGCCTTCGCGACTTTCACCATGTTTTCAAGATGGATAAGGTTCAGCGGGGTTTCCCTAACGACAAGTATGAGCTGCCTCTTTTCTTTAAGCGCAACGTCGGCCGTACGCTCGAGGAGGTTGCCGGAGATCCCGCCGGCAATCGCAGCGAGCTTCCCGGCGCTGCAGGGAATTATGACAACCGCATCAAATGCATTCGATCCGCTCATGAACGGCGCTGAGTAGTCATCGTTCCGCCATATCGCAAACCTGCCTTTGGCGGGGGGCGCAAGCGCATTCTCCATCCCATCCTGTCCGGATACGCCCAATTCCTCCTCCATTACCTTAATCCCGGCATTGGTTGCCACAACATCGACGCCGTGATTCCTCGCCGCAAGCTCGCGAATCAATCTGACGCCATAAATGCTCCCGCTTGCCCCAGAAATGCCTATCACATAATCAGCCACTGTTCGGACCTTTCGCTATAACCTCGATCGCCACAAACAGGAACATAAGAATACTGATGACCCCGTTCACGGTGAAAAAAGCCATATCCAGCCTCGATAAATCGTCCGGTCTAATAATGCTGTTTTCATAGGCCAGCAGAAGGCCTGTAATAAATATGCCGGCAAAGTAAATTATTCCCAGATCAAGCCGGACGCCCGCCCAAACCAGAAAGACGACAGCCGTAAAATGGAGAACCCTGGTCAGGGTGAGGGAAGTTTTGATGCCGAATCGCGCGGGTATTGAAAAAAGTTTGTGCCTCCGGTCAAAATCCACATCCTGCATAGCGTAAAATATATCAAAGCCCGCAACCCAGAAGAAAACGGCCGCCCCCAGCAAAACAGGTTCGGCGGCAATGGAGTTTGTGACCGCCATCCATGCGCCTACCGGCGCAAGCCCGAGGCAGAGACCGAGAACAAAATGGGATAAATAAGTGAAACGTTTCGTGTATGGATAGATTACGAAAGGGATAACCACCAGGGGCCAGAGATACCTGCACACCGGCGCAAGATTGTAAACGGCAACAAGAAAGATTGCCAGACTGGCGAGGGAAAAGACGGCAACGTTTGAGCTCCGGAGAAGCCCCTTCGGCAACGCGCGTCCGGCAGTCCTGGGGTTTTTCCGGTCGATCTCCCTGTCGATAAGACGGTTTATCGCCATGGCGAAACTCCGGGCGCCCACCATCGCCGCTGTGATCCAGAACAGCGTGAGCAAGGAGGGAATCCGCATCTCCGCCAGGAAGGCTCCCAGATACGCAAATGGAAGCGCAAAGACGCTGTGCCGGAATTTTATCATTTCGAGATAAACCGGTATCTTATTGAAAGCCATATTCCTTCCAGCGCGCGTCTACGAGCTTCCTGATTTCAGCGGACATGTGAATTTCATCCGGCCATTCCCGCTGATAGCCCTCATCCGGCCATTTTTTTGTGGCGTCGACCCCCATTTTCGCTCCGTAGACAGGCCTTGGAGAAGAATGGTCGAGGACGTCAAGAGGGCCTTCTGAAATGAGGATGTCCCTCGAGGGGTCCACATTGTTGAATGCCTTCCACGCCGCTTCAGAGGTATTCTGCACATCGACGTCTTCATCAAAAATGAATATGAACTTGGTGAACATCATTTGTCCGAGCCCCCAGATCGCGTTCATGACTTTGCGCGCGTGCATCGGGTACGACTTCTTGATGGAAATCAGAGCGCAGTTGTGAAAAACTCCCTCAATCGGGAGGTTCATATCAACAATCTCGGGCATCTGCATCTTAATAAACGGCAGAAACATCCGCTCCGTTGCCTTGCCCATGTAACAGTCTTCCATAGGCGGCTTCCCGACGATTGTTGCGGGGTAAACCGCATCTTTTCTCTGCGTGATACAGGTAAGACGAAAGACGGGGTATTTCCCTGCAACAGAATAGTACCCCGTATGATCGCCGAAAGGGCCTTCGATTCTCTCCTCGGCAGGATCAACGAACCCTTCAAGAACAATTTCGGCGTGTGCCGGAACCAGGAGGTCTACCGTCTTCGCTTTCACTACTTCAACGGCCTTTCTTCTGAGAAACCCCGCAAAAAACAGCTCTTCGATTCCATAAGGCAGCGGCGCCGTTGCCGAAAAGATTGTCACCGGATCCCCGCCGAGCGCAACAGCCACCTCCGTTCTTTTGCCGAGCTTGGAATGCTTGCGGAAATTCACCGCGCCGTCATGATGGGTATGCCAGTGCATTCCCGTTGTTTTCTCATCAAACACCTGCAAGCGGTACATGCCGACATTTTGCTTGCCGCTCTCCGGATCCTTGGTGATGACCAGCGGCAGCGTGATGAAACGCCCGGCATCCCCGGGCCAGCAGTGCAGAATAGGGTAATCAAAAAGCGAGAAGTCCCCGTCTTTGATGATTTCCTGGCAAGGGGCTTTCTTGACCTCCCTGGGTTTGGATGTGCTAAGTTTATAGAGATCAATAAGCACCTCGATTTTCTGCGTGAATTTCATGTCCGGATCGGTCTTCAGGAAAGATGAAAAATGCCGCCCGACCTCGCTGAAGTTCTGCAATCCCAAAGCCCATGCCATTCTCTGATAGGAGCCGAAAAGGTTGATCGCAATAGGATGCCGGGAGCCTTTCACCTTTTCAAAGAAAAGAGCGGGGCCCTGCTTCTTCGAAATCCTGTCAGTGATTTCCGCAACTTCAAGAACCGGATCCACCTCTTCCATGACGCGGATCAGTTCCTTTTTTTCTTCGAGAAAAGCTATGAATTCTCTGAGGTTATCGCATATCATCAGCGAAGTTATTAAGCGGGCTTCCTTCAATTGTAGTTGACTCAATTTGTCTTTGTCAAATGGCGGGCTGTACGCGCACCTTCAATTGGAAATGGACTTTGAAGGACGCCTCGGGCTAAAATGATATAAAATCGGTGCTTACAACCCGGCAATAATGGCGAACTTATTTGACTGAAGGGGGGCATAGCGTGCAGGAGATGCTGAAGATTGAGGACCTGTGGGTGTCTGTTGATGAAAGGCAGGTCTTAAAAGGGGTCAATTTTTCGATGGGATATGGGGAAATCAACGTGCTTTTCGGTCCAAACGGCGCGGGAAAAACAACCTTCATGATGACCCTTATGGGATTCCCGAGATACAGGATAGATAACGGGAAAATATATTTTAAGGGGATTGACATAACGCATAAGGACATTTACGAACGCGCGCGGCTCGGGCTTGGCATATCTTTCCAGCGGCCTCCCACGGTCAGAGGAGTTACGCTGAAAAAAATTATCGGGCTCATCGCCAATAATGGAGCAGATGACGCCAGAATCATGGAGAAAGTCGAGCAACTCAACCTTGCGGGACACCTTGCAAGGGGATTGAACGACGGGTTCTCCGGAGGCGAAATGAAGCGCTCGGAAATCCTTCAGCTTGCGGTACAGGAGCCCGAGCTTGTTCTCATTGATGAACCGGAGTCAGGCGTTGACATCGAAAATATTTCGCTTGTCGGACACGCGATAAATTCCCTTTTGGGAAAAGACAAGGTAAAGGATCCGAAAAGGGGGGGCATCATTATCACCCATACCGGATATATTCTGGATTTCGTGAATGCCGACAGGGGCTATATTATCTTTGACGGCGGGTTCGTCTGCAGGGGCAATCCGCGGGACATTCTGTCTGAAATCAAAAGGCACGGGTACAGGAGGTGCGCTGAATGCCGGTAAGGAAATCATATTTTGCCGAAATACGGGAGAGAGCGGAAAGGGCCGTGGACAAAAAGGGCGCCTTTGGGCCGGACATAGACCTTTCGCGTTACAGCAGGCATATTGAGCGCGGAAAAATTGAAAGTCTCGAAAGCCTGGCAAAGCAGGCCAAGGAGGCTGCTATCATGACGGGCATCAGTCTGGAGGAGGAGCAGCGCGCCGGCTCATTTTTGCAGGTTGATCAGTCCGTAATTTACGAAAGTCTGAACAAAACATATGAAGGGCAACTTGAAATCATGAGCACGACCGATGCCCTGGAAAAATACGACTGGCTTGAAGAGTATTTCTGGAAGTCGGTTCCTGTCGATCAGGACAAATATACAGCGCAGGCGGCTCTCAATATGACGCACGGATACTTCATAAGGGTGTTTTCGAACCGGAAACCCCAATACCCTGTTCAGTCATGCCTGCTGGTTGCGGAGAATTATATCAGCCAGAATGTTCACAATGTTGTCATCGTCGAGGAAGGAGCGGAACTGCAAGTAATCACGGGCTGCACACTTGCTAAAAGTGACGCTGAGGGCATTCATCTCGGCATTTCGGAGTTTTATGTAAAAAAAGGCGGCAAACTCTTTTTTACCATGATCCACAACTGGGCCGACAATTTTCATGTGAGGCCGAGAACGTGGGTTGTTGTCGAAGAAGACGGCGCTTTTGTCAGCAATTACGTCCTTCTGAAGCCGGTCAAATCAATTCAGGCGTTTCCGGTTGCGCACCTTAAAGGAGACAGGGCATCCGCCAAGTTCAATACTGTCGTTTACGGACTGAAAGATTCCTACATAGATCTCGGATCCAGAATAATCCTCGAAGGCAGGGAAACGCGCGGTGAATCCGTTGCGCGTACGATTGCAGCGGATACGAGTGTCATATACTCACGCGGGGACCTGATTGCAAAAACAAAGGACTACTGTCTGGCGCACCTTGACTGCCGCGGTATTGTGTTCTCCCCCGGAGCGGCCATTCATGCCATTCCGCAGCTTGTATCGGATGGAGCTCTCAGGGCTGAACTTTCTCACGAAGCTTCGATCGGACCCATAGCAGAGGAACAGGTTGAGTATCTGATGTCAAGGGGCATTTCAAGGGAAGATGCGATTTCGGTGATAACATCCGGTTTTTTGAACCTTGATATCCCGTATATCCCTGAATTTCTTGACAGGAATATTAAAGAAGTCATCCAGGCGACGTCCGGAGAGGCGTTATAGCCGCCGGCAAATTGAATTTCGCATTCACGCCGTGCTAAGATACGGCAGCTTTCCATTAGTTCTTCGGTACTGCAAAAATGGCGGAAATAATCCCTTTCAGAGGCATACTGTACAACACTGAAAAGGTGCAGATAGAAAATGTTCTGGCGCCTCCTTACGATATTATCACGCCCGAATACCGGGAGGCTTTATACATGCAAAGCCCGTATAACATCGTGAGGATTGACTTCGGAAAAGAAGAGAAGGGAGATAACGGCGCGTGGAATAAATACACGCGGGCCAGGGAATTCCTCGGGGCGTGGATGAAAGAAGGGATTTTAGTGCAGAGCCGGAAGCCTTCGTTTTATGTCTACGAAATGAGCTATATGATAAACGGCGTCAGCAAGCGGCTGACCGGATTTCTCGGCCTTGTCAAGCTCGAGGAATTGGGCAAAGGGAGCGTTTATCCCCACGAATGTACACATTCCAAGCCCAAGCAGGACAGATTGAACCTTCTCAGGTCCTGCAATGCCAACACGAGTCCGATTTTTGCCCTCTACAAAAGTTTTGACGGCCGCTTAGCGGACATTTTCTTCGCGGTCGCTTCCGCAAAGCCATATATTTCCGCGGTGGACATCTCCGGAGATACCCACCGGCTCTGGCAGATTGACGGTCAAAAGGAAATCGATACCATCAGGCGGGAAATGCAGGATAAGGCCATATTCATTGCCGACGGGCATCACCGCTATGAAACCGCGTATGAATATTTCCGGGAAATGTCGTCACAGGACAACCCCGGGAAGCAGGATTCCTTTGATCATGTCCTCATGTTTCTATCCAATATGGCTGAAGAGGGGATTACAATACTCCCGACCCATAGATTGTTGAAGACGATTCCGGAGGACATGGACAGCTTGCTCTCACGCTACTTTTCGACTGAGGCAGTTGCAAAGGACTTTAATATACGGGAAGTATTATCGGGAAAAGAACGGGCAATCGGCTTTTACCGGAGGGGGAGCGAACACTGGCGGGTTCTGTCCTACAAAAGCGGCGACGTGACGGAAATCGGTCATGCACTGAGAGAGACGGATGTTGTTATCCTCCATGAATTGGTGCTGAAGAAGATTGCCGACACAACCGAAATCGGGTACGAGATGAATATAGACAGAGTCCTTGAAAAAGTAGAGACCGGTGAATTCAGCGCGGCATTTTTCCTTAATCCAACTACAGTGAAGGATGTGGAGAAGGCGGCGCTGTCCTCATTCAGAATGCCGCCCAAATCCACATATTTTTACCCGAAACTATTGACGGGTCTTGTTATAAACAAATGGTAGAATCAAACAGGCAATCGGGCTTTCCATCATGCGGATTGCCGGATTATGTCGGAATTAAAGGAGGTCTGCAATGGCAGTTCGTGTAGCGGTTAACGGCTTTGGGAGGATAGGTAGAAATTTTCTGAGAACAAGCTGGGCAACACCTGAGTTTGAGATTGTTGCGCTGAACGATATAACCGACGCAAAAACCCTCGCGCATTTGCTGAAATACGATTCCGTGCACGGCGTCTTCCAGTCTGATGTGAAGGCGGGAAACGGCTGTATCGTTGCAGACGGCAAAGAGATAAAAGTTTCTGCCGTAACCGATCCTGAGAAACTCCCGTGGAAAGACCTCGGGGTTGATGTTGTCGTCGAGTCCACCGGCAGATTTGTTGACCGGTTGTCGGCGTCAAAACACCTGGATGCGGGGGCCCAATGGGTAATCATTTCCGCGCCCGCAAAAGAACCGGACGCGACGATTTGCATGGGAGTAAATGAGGAAATATTCGACCCGGCGAAGCACAGAATCATTTCGAATGCCTCGTGCACAACAAATTGCCTCGCGCCTGTGGCAAAAGTCCTTCACAACGAGTTCGGCATTGTCAGAGGGCTTATGACAACCATACATTCGTATACCAACGACCAGAGGATCCTCGACCTGCCGCACAAGGATCTGAGAAGAGCGCGCGCCGCCGCCATGAATATGATCCCGACGACAACGGGCGCCGCCAAGGCGGTGGGGCTGGTGCTTCCGGAATTGAAGGGCAAATTGAACGGGATGGCCATCCGCGTTCCGACTCCTAATGTATCCGTTGTGGATCTCGTCGCGGAACTCGGCAGGGAAACAACCGCGGATGAGATCAACGCAGCATTCCGGAAATACGCGGAGGGCCCCATGAAAGGAATCCTCCAGTATTCAGCGGAACCGCTTGTATCAGGTGATTTTAACGGCAATCCTCATTCGTCTATCGTGGACTCGGCATTGACCATGGTGCTTGACGGGAAAATGGCAAAGGTGCTCTCATGGTACGACAATGAATGGGGATACAGTACCCGCATGCGCGACCTTATCATATACATAACAAAAAGGATGTAATAGTGAGGAAGAAAGACATGTATGATCCCGTTCAGAGCAAGGACGTGTTCAACAAGCTTACCATAGAAGACATTGATATAAAGGGGAAGAGGGTGTTTATCAGGGCGGATTTTAATGTGCCCCTTGACGACAACCTTATGGTTACGGATGACAGAAGGATCCGCTCAACGCTGCCGACGATAAACTATGCGATTGATGAGGGGGCAAAGGTCATTCTGTCGTCACATCTCGGAAGGCCGAAAGGCAAGGTGGATCCGAGGGTCAGCCTTGCCCCGGTCGCGAAGAGACTTCAGAGGCTTCTGAACAAAGAGGTCATTTTTGCTCAGGACTGTATAGGAAGCCGGGCGGAAAGTCTTGTATCGAAGATGAAGAACGGGGATATCGTGCTTCTTGAGAATCTCAGATACCATCCCGGGGAAGAAAGCAACGACGAAGAATTTGCGCGCTCTCTGGCGAAGCTTGGCGACGTTTTTATAAACGATGCTTTTGGAGCCGCCCACAGGGCGCACGCATCTATCGTCGGGATAACGAAATTCCTTCCGTCGGCCGCCGGATTCCTCCTCAAGAAAGAGATAGAATACCTGAAAGGGGCGATTGACAATCCTATCAAACCCTTCGTTGCGATCCTGGGAGGGGCGAAAGTCTCGGGTAAAATCGGCGTCCTCGACCACCTTGTCGGCCGGGTTGACAAGGTAGTGGTCGGCGGCGGCATGGCGTTCACATTCGTTAAAGCTATGGGATACGAGATCGGCGATTCTCTCGTTGAGGATGCGATGCTTGAAACGGCTGAACGGATACGAAAAAAACTCGTGGAACACGGGATAAAGTTTTATCTCCCCGTCGATTGTGTGATAGCCCAGAGCACTGAAGCCGGCGCGGTCGTAAAGATCGTGCCGACCCTCGAGATCCCCAAAGGCTGGAGGGCGCTTGACATCGGGCCGGCGTCAGTAAAACTTTTCACGGCGGCGCTTCAGGATGCCAAGACTATATTATGGAACGGGCCGATGGGAATGTTCGAGATTGATTTCTTTTCAAGGGGCACTTACGACATTGCCCGGGTAGTTGCCGAGGCATACGCGCTGACCATTGTGGGCGGGGGTGACACCGACCTCGCGGTCAGCAGGGCCGGCTTATCCGACTCGATGAGTTTCATATCTACAGGCGGAGGCGCTTCACTGCAGTTGCTTGAAGGAAAAGAACTTCCCGGAATCGCGTCCCTGTCAAACAAGACAGACTAATTTGCCCGCTCAGCCTGAAACTGTCCGCAATAACTCGCAATGCCGGTCGGCAGCCGGGGCTGCCTTGTGGGGCAGTTTTACATTTTCATGGGAAAGGATGCCCCTTTTCATCTCCACAATTGACGGATTCTTGCACTCGAATTCCGTGATGAGGTACGATGCTGCAACTTCCGGTTTTATAATATCGCCGCAGGTAAAGATATCAACAGCCGCATAATTGTATTCAGGCCACGTATGAATGGTAAGGTGCGACTCCGCGATAACGACAACGCCGCTGATACCAAAGGGATTGAACTCATGGAAGGAAACATCTATGACTGTTGCTTTTGCATCTCTTGCAGCCGAAACCATGATGCTTCTGACCCTGTCAAAGCTCCTGAGAATTTCGGGATTGCATTCCCGCAATTCCACCAATAGATGAGTTCCTAACGCATACAATTCTCTACCTCCCTTCCAAGCAAAAGAATTTAATATTTAAGATTAAAAAGATAACGAAAACACGGGCAAGATGTCAAGAATTTTTTTAAGCCTGCCATCAACGAATTAAAAGTGAACTGTTTT